>NZ_JBBKBD010000004.1:0-121451 GCF_037890055.1 Lagierella sp. ICN-221743
TTAGACCATCTCTTCAGGTTTCATAAGTTTATCAAATTCTTCTTCCGTAAGAATTTTTAATTCAAGGGCAGCTTCTCTTAAAGAAATATTTTTTTCATGGGCATACTTTGCAATCTTTGCACCATTTTCATATCCAATATATGGATTAAGTGCAGTTACAAGCATTAGTGAGTTATCTAAATATTCTTTTATTTTTTCTTCGTTTGGTTTAATTCCCCTTAGACAATTGTCTGTAAAAGACTTAAGGCCGTCGGTTAAAAGCCTTGTGGACTGTAGGAAATCATAAATTATTACTGGCATATAAACATTTAACTGGAAGTTTCCTTGGGATCCGGCAAATGAAACCGTGGTGTTGTTGCCCATAACTTGAGCCACAACCATTGTAATTGCCTCAGCTTGCGTTGGGTTGACCTTGCCCGGCATTATTGAAGACCCTGGTTCATTGGCAGGTATTAATAGCTCACCAATTCCACATCTTGGTCCCGATGCTAAAAATCTTACATCATTTGCAATCTTTAAAATATTTGTTGCAAGGGTATTAAGTGCAGCGTGGCAATTTACCAGCTCGTCCTTTGATGAAAGGGAGTGAAATTTATTTTCCGCAGGCACAAATTCGAAACCTGTAAATGAACTAATTTCACTACATACCTTCTCGTCATACCCTTCTGGGGCGTTTAGCCCAGTTCCCACAGCTGTTCCACCAATTGCAAGAGCAAGTAGATGCTTTGAAGACTCTTCAATGTAGTCATAGCACTTTTCAAGCATATTTGACCATGCGGATATCTCTTGTCCTAGGGAAATGGGAGTTGCATCTTGAAGATGGGTTCTTCCTACCTTTATTATATTTGCGTAGTCAATTGAAAGACCATAGAGCACGTCGAGAGTTTTCTTTATCTGAGGTAAAAGTTTTGTGTGAACCTCTCTATAGGCTGCAATATGCATTGCGGTAGGGAAGGTGTCATTTGAAGACTGTGACTTGTTCACGTCGTCATTTGGATGAAGCAGGTCACTTCCGTAAATTTCGTTTCCTCTGTGGGCTACAACTTCATTTACATTCATGTTGCTTTGAGTTCCGCTTCCTGTTTGCCACAGGGCAAGGGGAAACTCATCCTTAAGACCACCTTCAAGTATTTCATCACATACCTTTACGATTAAATCTCTCTTTTCTTCAGAAAGTATTCCAAGGCAACAGTTCACCTTTGCACAGGAGCGTTTAACAACTGCAAGAGAGTGGATAATCTCTACAGGCATTTTCTCTGTTCCAATTTTAAAGTTTTGAAAAGATCTTTGTGTTTGCGCTCCCCAGTAGTGCTCTACGGGAACTTCTAATTCACCAATACTATCATGCTCAATTCTAGTTTTCAATTTTAACTCCTTTTAAAATGGTAAAATCATCATGGCTATTCTTAAGTATACAAGAATAGCAAGTGCATCGACTATTGTTGTTATTAGTGGACTTGCCATTACGGCAGGGTCAGCGCCAAGACTTTCAGCTACAACTGGAAGTATGGAGCCAGTAACCTTAGCTAATAAAACTGTTACTGAAACTGTAAGGGAAACTACAAGTGAAACTTGGAAGCCAACCTTATCAAAGTACATAAGCTTTAAGAAGTTGAAAAATGCAAGGGTAAGCCCTGCAAGAACTGCAACTCTAGCTTCTTTCCAAATAACATATGCCAAGTCTTTAAGCTCGATTTCCTTTAATGATAGAGAACGTATTATTGTTGAAGCTGACTGACTTCCAGCGTTACCACCAGTATCTGTAATCATAGGTAAAAACGCTGCAAGAACCACATATCTTTCCAAGGTCTTTTCATAATTCATAAGAATTAATGAAGTGAAAGTTGAAGAGATAAGTAGAATAAGTAGCCATGGAAATCTGTTTTTCCAAATCTCAAAAACTGAAAGCTGCTTATAAGGCTTAACAGTTGGAGTTATCGCAGACATGATGTCCATATCTTCTGTCATTTCTTCTTCTATAATATCTAGTACGTCGTCAACTGTAATAATACCAACAAGTCTGTTTTCGTTGTCCACCACCGGCATGTTGGTGAAGTCGTACTTCGTAAATAGCCTTGCTACATCTTCTCTGTCCTCGATGGTGTTAACAGAGATAACATCGTGGTTCATAACAGAAGATATAGGTGAATCTGAATCAGAAAGCACCAAGTCTGCCAGTGACACTTCACCAATTAAGTGTCTTGTATCGTCAATGATGTAAATAATATCGATAGTTTCCTTATTGGCACCTGTCTTTTTAAGTTGTTGAATAACTTCTGAAACAGTGTGACCAGCCTTTGTCGCCGCATACTCTATAGTCATTATTGACCCAGCAGAATCTTTAGGGTAATTTAACATGGTGTTAATTACCTTTCTGTGGTCAGGGCTTGTAAACTTTAAGACTTTCTTAACAAGATTTGAAGGTAGTTCCTCTATAATATCCACCTTGTCATCGGTTCTTAAACCGTTGATTATCTCTTTTAAATCTTCATCAGAAAAACCTTCAATAAGAAGTTTTTGCTGTTCAATATCCATTTCGGCAAACACTAGTGCAGCTGTATCCTTGGATAAGAGATTAAAGCAAATAGTTAAATCAGTTTGAGAAAGGTCATTAAAAAATTCAGCAATATCGTAAATATTAAGAGAATTTAAAATGGTTTTAGCCTCTTTAAGATTTTTTTCCTCTAAAGATTCCCTAAGTCTTAATTCAAGAATTTCTAAGGTTTTTTCCATAATTCAACCTCCTTATAAATGAAAAATCCCACAGATGAAATGATCATTGTGGGTAATTAGAAACCGTGTGAGCTTTAGCTTCATAGGGCGTTGAAATTACATAAACTACACCTTCGTACGATATAGCCTGTTAACCGGCGCATAATGTCTCCATCACTTTGCGGCAGTAATCCATATCCCTAAGTTAGCCTTACCTATCGGACCATCTATTTTTTATGGTATCTTATAGAAATGTAATTGTCAACAAAGGAGAGGTTAAACTGGCGAGGCATATGAGAGCAAGTTTTCAAAATGGGTATGTTATAGATAATAAAAGATAGGAGGATGTTATGGACAAGAGAGATTTGAACAAAGTAAAAAATGAACATGAAGAAAAAACACTTCCCACAAAAGAAGACGAAGAAAATATAAAAAAAGGCAGAGAAGAGCTTGAAAAAGCTAAAGCGAGAATGGAAATATTAAGAGACACTCAAGATATTACTCAAAACTTTAATAGATAAATTAAAAGGGAGTCACATGAACTCCCTTTTTTATTTATTTTTCTGCTCTTCTCCAACCAGCTTTTTGTGCTTCTCTCTCAGTTTTAAACCATCTTTCTCCCCTTCGAGGGTTTATTCCTGTACGGTTATAAGAAGCTTGTCCTGGAACGTGATATATCTTTCCTCTTTTAGTTATATTTCCCTTTATTAATCCTTTTCCATTTGAGTCAACCCATAACTTATCTAAGTCCATTGGAACGCCAGAAGGATTAGTTACGATTATATTATCCTTAGGCTTTTCAGTTGGTTCAACTGGTTTAGCGGGTTCTGTAGGTTCTACAAAAGGTTTACCAGTAACAAGTTCTTGGTAAACTGAATTAGGAACAGAACCTTCGCCACCAATAACGATAACTTTTTCTATTTCATTATTTTCAATATAGCTAACTAGGTTTTTAGAAACAGCCTTACCTCTATTAAGAACTATAGGTGCATCTAAAGCCTTAGAAGCGGACACTGCAGAAAGGGCATCAGGATAATCATCGCCATTTACAACAATTAAAGTTTTAGGTTTAACTCCCAAAAATTCTTCATAGTTTTTTGCTATTTCAATAGAAGTATCAACTCTGTCATTTCCTTTAAATCTCTTTAAGATTTCTCCATCATACTTAACAGATTTTCCTCCACCTACAATATAATCAGGTTTTATATCGTTTGAGAAAGGAAGTAATAAAGTCAATTTTGCATTTTCAGAGCCGAATCTTCCAATAAAAGGAGCGGATGCTAATGCATCTGGGAACTCGAAACCATCTACTGCAGCGATGTGGTGTTCTTCAGTTCCTGCAAGAGCAAGACGTTCACGACCTATTTCCTTAGCGGTTTCAAATCTATTCTTACCAGAAAGCCTTTTTACAGAAGCTATTTCAGATAATTTAGCTTCAACTTCAGGTTTTACAGTTTCTGCACCACCTAAAAGATAAATCTTTTCGGCGCCAAGTCTACTTATTTCGTTTTTAACATCTTCTGGAAGTGCCTTTGAAGAAGTTAAAAGCAAAGGAGCATTAAGTTGAGCTGATAGAGTACCACCAACTAGTGCATCGGCAAAGCCTTCTCCAGAAGCCACAACAACTTCTTTGCTACTTTCGTAGTAAGCCTTTGATACAGCAACGGAAGTAGAGTATCTGTTGGTACCAGATAATCTTTTTACTTCAGGTTGAGTAGCTGCTTCAGAAATACTAAAACTACTTAGAACTAATGAAGTTCCTAATAATACACTAAAAATTTTCTTTTTCATATTATCCTCCATCTTTGTTTTACTAGATTATACCATGAAAACAAATATTTTTTTATGGTGGCTAATAAATCATCCAAATAATTGTGATTTTTGCCGTCATTAATAAAAATATCGTCCAAATCACCTTGATGATAAAAAATAAATTTGACTGTATAATATTTAAGAATTAGAATTAGACTAAGTATTATTTTACAAACGCAAACAAAACTAAAAATTAAAGGAGGGATATTATGAACAAAAAATTTAAAGATATAATAATCGTGGGGTTTGCGCTTTTTGCAATATTCTTTGGCGCAGGGAATTTAATCTTCCCTCCATATCTAGGTGTGCTATCGGGAAGTGGATACAAGAAGGCAATGTTTGGATTTTTATTGACAGACCCAGTGCTACCTATACTTGGTGTAATTATAACTGCAAAGCTTGGTGGAAGAGCGGATGACCTTGGTAAGAGAGTTGGACCTACTTTTTCTAAAATTCTTGGTACAGTTACCATACTTACCATAGGGCCACTGTTTGCAATTCCAAGAACCGCAGCAACAACCCACGAGGTATTTGTTTCTAAAGTTTTTCCAAGTGTACCCCATTGGATAACTGCAATTATATTCTTTACATTAACTGCTATCTTTGTATTTAATGAATCTGGGGTAATTGATAAAATTGGAAAATACTTAACGCCAGGGCTTGTGATTATACTTTTTATAATAATAATCAAATGTATTATAAGTCCTATTGGAGCTATGGATCCTCCGGAGACGGATGGGGTTTTCTTAAAGGGTTTTGCTGAAGGATATCAAACAATGGATGCACTTGGTGCGGCGCTTATGTCGGGTATAGTTGTATCGGATCTTTTAAGAAGAGGATATGAAAACGACACTGAAAGATATAAAGTAGTTAAGAAGGTGGGCTTTGTTGCGTTTTTACTTCTTGCAAGTATATATGGTGGTCTTATTTATGTTGGATCAACCGCTTCAAAGTTATACACCATGGAAAATACAAGGGTTGATATACTACTTGGCACAGTGAATAATGTATTAGGACCTAAGGGTAAGGTTGCAATAGGTATTGCGGTGTCCCTTGCATGTTTAACAACATCCGTTGGACTAAGTGCAACTTCAGGAGACTTCTTTTCTGAAATTACAAATGAAAAATTAGGATACAAAAAGGTTGTACTACTTACTGTAATTGCTTCAGGATTAATTTCTCTGGCAGGTGTTGAAGGACTTATTAAAGCGGCAGTTCCAATACTTTCAACCGTATATCCAATTATTATAGTGCTTATTTTAATGGGTATGATTGACCAGTATATTAAATATGACATGACCTATAAGGGAGCTGTTCTTGTAACCTTTATTATAAGTTTAATGGAGACTCTATATAGCCATTTCCATATTTTAGAAAAGCCAGTTGAAACTATAAAGCTATTACCATTTGGCTCCGTTGGTTTTGAATGGATTTTACCCGCTGCAATCGCGGCAATTATATTTGGCACCACTGCTAGAATAAGAGACAAGAAATAAAAAATGAGAGAGTATGTTAGAATTAATAATTCTGACACACTCTCTTTTTATTATTCAAATCTTATTAATAGTTGTCCCGATTCAACCATTTCTTTTTCTTCAATTGTAATTGTCTCTATCTTTCCGCTCATTGGTGCAAGGATATCTGTTTCCATCTTCATGGCTTCAATGACCATAAGAGGTTGTCCCTCTTTTACATCTTGCCCCTCTTGAACAAGAACTTTAACTATGGTTCCTGGAATGCTTGCTCCAATTTCTTTTTTATTTTCAGGGTTTGCCTTTTGTATGAAGCTGCCTTTAAATTCCTTTTCAGCATGCTTGTCGAATACCTTTATAACCCTTCTGTTTCCATTTACTTCAAAGGCCAGTGAAACATTGCCCTCTTCGTCTGCATCGGAGATGTCCACAAGTTTTATAATTAAATTCTTTCCTTCTGCAAGTTTGACTTCCCTAGTTTGTCCCAAGTTTATTCCATGGAAGAATACTTTAGATTCCATTTTTGAAAGTTCACCAAAATCTTTTTTACTTTCAATATAGTCTTCAAAAACCTTTGGGTATAGGGCATATGCAATTAAATCTTCTTCTGAAGGTTCAAAATTAAATTTATCTTCAAGATATTTTTTATCTTTTTCAAAGTCTTCCGGTTCTAAAAGTTCTCCTGGTCTTACAGTAATAGGTTCGTCGCCTTTTAAAACTAATTTTTGTAGCTTTTCAGGGAAGCCTCCCAGTGGTTGCCCCATCATTCCCTTAAAGAATGATACTACAGAGTCTGGGAAGTCTAAACTTTTTCCCTTTTCGTAGATATTTTCAGGGGTTAGATTATTTTGAACCATAAATATGGCAAAGTCTCCAACCATCTTTGATGATGGAGTTACCTTTACAATATCTCCCACCATTTGATTTACTTCTCTATACATATCCTTAACTTCTTTGAAGCGATGACCAAGGCCAAAGGATTCCACCTGTGGTTTTAAGTTTGAGTATTGCCCTCCAGGGATTTCGTATTTATATATTTCAGTTGATCCGGATTTTAAATCCGATTCAAAGTTTTGATAAATTGGTCTAACCACTTCCCAGTACTTAGATATATCTTCTGCATAATCCAAATTGATATTGGTCTTTCTTTCGGTGTTTTCAAGCGCCGCCACAACTGAGTTTAGAGCAGGTTGACTTGTTAGGCCACTCATGGAGTTAAATGCAGTGTCAACAATGTCAACTCCTGCTTCCGTTGCACTAAGAACTGTTGCAACGCCATTGCCTGTGGTGTCGTGGGTATGAAGGTGAATTGGTATAGACACTTCATCTTTCAAAGCCCTTATAAGTTTTTCTCCCGCA
This sequence comes from Lagierella sp. ICN-221743, assembly GCF_037890055.1. Taxonomy (NCBI): domain Bacteria; kingdom Bacillati; phylum Bacillota; class Tissierellia; order Tissierellales; family Peptoniphilaceae; genus Lagierella; species Lagierella sp. ICN-221743. Next base: position 7,356 of record NZ_JBBKBD010000004.1, read on the forward strand.
TATGGTTTTAAAAGTCCTGACATATCCTTTACGCCGATTATATGGGCGCCACACCTTTCCAGTTCCTTAGCCAGGTTAACATAGTATGAAAGACTGTACTTGTCCCTCTTTTCATCGAGAATATCCCCCGTATAGCACATGGTTGCTTCAAGGATTTTGCCTTCTTCTAACACACAGTCCATTGCATATCTCATGCCAGGAATCCAGTTTAGTGAGTCAAACACTCTAAACACATCGATTCCTTCCTGTGCCGATTTCGAAATAAATTTCTTAACCACATTGTCTGGATAGTTTTTATATCCAACGGTGTTGTTTCCACGAACCAGCATTTGGAACAGTATGTTTGGAATTTTTTCTCTAAGGATTCTAAGCCTTTCCCAAGGGTCTTCCTTTAAGAACCTATACGAAACGTCAAAGGTTGCCCCTCCCCACATTTCAAGGGAAAATAAATCATTCATATACTTTGCAACTGCGGGAGCAATCTTTTCCATGTCCACGGTTCTAACTCTCGTTGCAAGTAGTGACTGGTGGGCGTCTCTAAAAGTGGTATCTGTAAGCAGTGTATCTTTTTGATTTTTAATCCAAGTTACAAGACCATCTGCGCCTTCCTTATCAAAAATCTGTTTTGTTCCAGGGGTTAATTCTTCTCCTTCTAAATATGAATAGTCTTTAACGGTATCAAAACTCTTGTTGATTCTATTTTTATTATTAACTACAATGTCGCCAATGTAATTTAATACCTTTAACTCCTTGTCGTTTCTTGGAGCTACATCAAATAGCTGAGGGTTTTGCTCTATAAAGCCTGTATTAGTTTCTCCTGACACAAAGTCCTCTGAGTTTAAAACGTTTAATAAAAATGCAATATTGGTTTTAACTCCACTGACCTTTAGCTCGCCTAGTGCTCTCTTTGCTTTGTTAACAGTGTCTTTAAATGTTCTTGAAGTGGTAGTAACCTTAACCAGCAAACTGTCATAGTATGGTGTAATAACTGACCCTACATAGGCGTTACCAACGTCAAGACGAACTCCGAATCCAGACCCTGAACGGTACACGTCAATTACTCCAGTGTCTGGGGCAAAGTTATTTGTCGGGTCTTCAGTGGTTATACGACATTGAACGGCGTAGCCCCTTAGGGACACATCTTCTTGTGAATGTATGTCAATAAGTTCATGTGTTAAACTTTGGCCTTGGGCAATTAATATTTGTGCCTGCACAATGTCAACGCCAGTAACAAGCTCCGTTACGGTATGTTCAACTTGAACCCTTGGGTTTACCTCTATAAAATAGTGGTTTCCCTTTTCATCCACAAGAAACTCTACAGTACCAGCATTATAATAGTTTACTGACTTTGCAATTTTAACGGCGTCAGCACATATTTTTTCTCTTAAGCTCTCATCAAGGGCAAAAGCAGGAGTGTATTCAATTAACTTTTGATGACGTCTTTGAATTGAACAGTCTCTTTCGTACAGATGAACAATATTTCCCTGTTTGTCTCCAAGTATTTGCACTTCAATATGCTTTGGCTTGCTCAAATACTTTTCAATAAACATATCGTCAACACCAAAGGCCTTCTTCGCCTCCGACTGTGCAGACTTAAATGCAGGAATAAGTTCTTCTTCATTATTAACGATTCGCATACCACGACCACCACCACCGGCAGCAGCCTTTATCATAACAGGGTATCCCGCTTCCTTTGCAAATTCCAAAGCGTCATTTTTTGTTCTAATAGGCTTGTCCACTCCAGGGATGGTTGGTACATTTGCCTTCTTTGCAGCAATTTTTGATTTTATTTTATCTCCAAGGGTGTCAAGCACTTCATAACTTGGCCCAATAAAGATGATTCCATTGTCTTCGCATCTCTTTGCAAATTCTTTATTCTCTGATAAAAATCCATATCCAGGATGGATTGCATCAACGCCCTTTCTCTTTGCAAGGCTTATGATTTCGTTCATGTCCAAATAGGCTTCCACAGGATTTTTACCAATTCCTATTTCATAGGACTCGTCGGCCTTGGTTCTAAAAAGAGCGGTATTATCTTGTTCTGAATAGATTGCAACGGACTTTATTCCAAGTTCGCTACAGGCCCTAAAGATTCTTACGGCAATTTCGCCTCTATTAGCAACTAAAATTTTTCTTATTTTCACAAATATCTCTTCCTCTTAATTCTTTTTCATGATTATATCACATAATACTCAATAATTTGATAAGATATAGGGGAACATATTATATGGAGGAAGAAAATGAAAAAAGTAACTAGGTTTTTATTCTGCTTTTTAATACTTTTAGGTCTTAGCTCTTGTGTGCCTAAAGATGGAGAGAAGACTTCAAGTGATATAAAAGTAAGTAACATCTCTACAGAGTCCAGGGAAGAAAAAGTTGAAGAAACAGTGGCGAAGAAGGGAACTACAGAGCTATCCCTTGGAGTGACGGGAGATATAATGTATCATCCATGGACCTTTCAAAGAAATGTTGACAGTGAAGGAAACTACGACACTTCATTTTTCTACAAAGAAGTGGGAGATTTAATAAATAGTTTTGACTTAATGGCGGGAAATTACGAAACCACTTCCACACCAAAGAGAAATCTTTCGGACTATCCAATGTTTAATACACCACCTAAAGCAATTAAGGATTTAAAAGAGGCGGGCTTTGACATATTAACCACTGCAAACAATCACTGCCTGGACTCAAAGGTAGATGGAATAATAGATACCATTGACGCCATGGACGCCAATGGAATATACCACACAGGTACTTTTAAAATTGGAGATAGACCTTACTTAATCGTTGAAAAGAATGATATAAAAATAGGAATTTTAGCATACACCCAAAGATTTAATGGTCTGGATCCAATTCTTACAGAAGAGCAAAGGGTTATGATTAATCCTATGGACCCAGTCACCATGGAAAAAGACGTTAAGGAATTAAAAAAGCAAGTGGACTTCTTAATTGTGTTCCCACATTGGGGAGAGGAATATGTATTCAGTCCTACGGATTTTCAAAAGACCAATGGACATAATCTACTGGAATGGGGTGCGGATATTGTAATAGGAAGCCACCCACATGTGCTACAACCCATAGAAGAAGTTAATGTAAATGGAGTGAAAAAATATATATTTTACTCCATGGGCAATTCAATTTCGGGACAAAGACTTGAGTACAATGGATTAAATGAAGTGGAAGCAGGTCTTATTGCAAACCTAAAGATAAAGAAGGACCTGGACGAAGAGGTGACAACCCTTGAAGGTATGGACCTATATCCAACATGGGTGTGGATGGATAGATCCAGTGGGGTAATTCAAGGAAAAGTAACATCCATCAAGGACTATTTACCAGGAGGTAAACTAGAATCTGCAGTGTCAGCTGATGTTAGAAAGAGAGTCTTAGGAATTGGAAAGAGATCTGTGGAAATTTTAGAGTCCATGGGATATAACACAGGACTTAAAGGAGAACTATGATATTTGTAAACAACTTAAAGCTTGGTATTGATGAACCCTTAGATAATTTGAGGGATAAGATAAAGAACAAATTAAAAATAAAGTACGACGGATTTGAATACGAAATCTATAGACGGTCCATTGATGCAAGAAGAAATAAAATACAATTTGTGTACTCCGTTATTGTGCACATAGACCTATCTAAAAAGAAACTTTCTAAGTTTAATCAAGGAGAAGTTAGGGAGTATGTAAAGGAAGAATTTAAAGTAGATGTAAATAGAAATAAGGGACAAAGACCTGTGGTTGTAGGCTTTGGTCCCTGTGGAATATTTGCATCACTAACATTGGCGAGATATGGTTTTAATCCCATAGTAATTGAAATGGGAGAATCAATTGACGAAAGAACCCAGTCGGTGGAGAACTTTTGGGATGGCAATGCACTTAATACAAGGTCCAATGTTCAATTTGGAGAAGGGGGTGCAGGAACTTTTTCCGATGGCAAATTAACCTGCAGGTCACAGGACCCTCTTATTAGAGAAGTATTAGATGTGTTTGTGAAACACGGAGCTCCAGAAGAAATAAAAATATTACAAAAGCCCCACATTGGTACGGATATTTTAAAAGAAGTTATAAAGTCCATTAGAGGTGAAATAATTTCTCTTGGTGGCGAGGTTCACTTTAACACGAAGATGACGGATATAATAATTGAAGATGGAAAAGTTAAAGGCGTTGTTACAGATAAGGTAGAGTTTGAAACGGACAGTGTATTTTTAGCACTGGGACACTCCTCAAGGGACACCTTTAGAATGTTACATGAAAAGAGCGTGTCCATGGAATCAAAACCATTTGCAGTGGGATTTAGAATTGAACATCCACAAACCCTAATTAACAAGGCACAATATGGGGACCAGTTCGAGAACCCAATTTTACCACAGGCGGAATATCAACTTACCTATAGGACGAAGAAGGGTAGAGGTGTATATACATTCTGCATGTGCCCAGGAGGTAGGGTTATATCAGCCTGTTCCGAAGAACATAGGTTATGTGTAAATGGAATGAGCTATCACAGCAGAAATTTAGAAAATGCAAATTCTGCCATAATTACAAACATAAATGAAGAGGACTATGGGGAAGGAATTCTTTCAGGAATGGAGTTTCAAGAGAGAATTGAAGCGATAGCATTTAATATGGGAGAAAATTATTATGCTCCTGTGCAACTGGTGGAGGATTATATAGAAAACAAAACTTCAACAGAGTTTAAAAGAGTCTTCCCCACATATAAACCGGGGACAGTGTTTAAAGATTTAAATGTAATCTACTCAGATGAAATCAACGAGGCAATAAAGGAAGCAATAATAAACCTCAATAGAAAGTTAGAAGGTTTTTCTTTGGAGGATGCAGTATTAATATTAACTGGAGTTGAAACCAGAACTTCATCTCCAATTAGAATTGTAAGGGACAAGGAGAGTTTTATTTCCATAAACACCAAAGGGCTTTATCCACTTGGCGAAGGTGCAGGTTATGCAGGAGGCATAATGAGCTCTGCCGTTGATGGAATAAAGGGAGCTAAAGCTTATTTAGAAGAATAAGAATTTAAGCCTGATTAAAGGAGAAGTTTGTAAAATAAATTATATTTAAAATTCAAAGCTATTTGAATTTAATAAAGCTATTATGGAGGAAAAGATGAAGAAATTTTTTGCGATTATTTTTGCAGTAATCATAGGTGTTTCAATATTTGGAGCCTTTGATAATGCTAAAAGACAAAAAGAGGCAGCAGAAAGACAAAAGATGACATCAGTTTTCTTTGCGAAAATTGAATCAATGGAAAAAGTTGGAGAACAAACTAAATTTGTACTAAAGGCACTTGATGAAAGCCCTGAAAAGTTTAGAGGAAAGACCTACGAGTACACAACTGATGAAAACTTCCAACCTATAAACAAAGATGGCTCAGCGGCATCAGTAGATCTATTCAAGGAAAATGACGAAGTTGCCATTAGACATATTGGTAAGATTGAAGAAAAAGAAGTAAATGTTCTTACCGGTGAAGTGACTATGTCACCATTTGTAAATCCTATTAAAAACCCACCAAATGTTACAGGGGATAAGGCAAAGGCCTCTGACAACAAGTCAGACTCTGAAAAGGGTGGCGAAGAAACAACAGAAACTGGTTCAAAATAAAAAATACGGTGTGACGAAAATATCTGTCACACCGTTTTAATTAGCTTTAAAAATCGAGCACTCAGCCCCTTAATTGAAATAATATTCTGTATAGAATTAAACTTTGTAAGTATAACAAACTTAAATTTTAAAACTGAGTGCTTGATTAGCTTTAATTGAATTCTGGATAGAGTTCAAGCTCTTCCTCGCCGATAAATCTTGAATAAATTTGAAGATATGGAACAGAAAATTCTATTTCGTCGGTTACTTCATAATAGTCTAGAAGAGAAATTAATTCGAAGATTTTGTTATCGTTCTCTTCTTCTAAATCATTCATATATTCAGTTATTATTTCCTGTATATCGTCAATATTATTTAATTTAACCAGCAGCAAAGCTTCTTCAAAAACTTCCCTTGAATCTACTTTACATCCAAGTAATAATCTTATGCTAAATATTTTTTTCATTTCTCTCTCCTTTACCGTACTTAGTGATTATATAATGAAATAAAAAAAATGCAAGACTTTTTGTAAAAAAATAAAAATATTCTATTATTCTTTTAATCCCTGTGTTATAGTTAAGTAAAGTGATTGTAGGAGGAGTCTTATGAGAAAAAAGGATAGAGAAGTAAAAGACATAAATGAAATAGTGGATATTCTTAAGAGATCCGATAGAACGATTCTTGCTTTTAATGGAGAAAAATCGCCATACATACTTCCTGTGAACACGGGAGTGGAATATAAAGATGAAAAGATAATACTCTATTTTCACGGTGCCACCACAGGGACAAAGTATAATTATATAAAAGAAAATGCATTTGTTTCTTTTGAAGTAGACACAGACCTTGAACTTGTAACGGACATGGAAAGGGGCTACTGCACCATGAACTACTCCAGCGTTATAGGAAGTGGAGTCGTTCACGAAATAAAAGAGTATGATGAAAAGGAAAGGGCGTTAGAAGTTCTTTGTAACAGCTTCCATTTAGGTGACGGCTTTGAATACAATAGAAATGCAATAGACAGAACTTCAGTTTTTAAAATAGATGTGGTAGAAGTTAGAGGTAAGGCAAAGAGATGAAAAAATTACTTAAAATAGTTACTTCAAGAGCTTTCCCAATGGTGATAATATTCTTGATACAACTTGTACTCATCATTGAGATGTTCATAATTCTTAAAGAGAATTTTATATGGTTTTACGTTGTATCATTTGTACTTTCCGTTATATTAACGGTGGTTTTAATCAATAAAGACACCAACCCAGACTACAAGATAACATGGATAATACCCATACTTACCTTGCCGTTGTTTGGGTCTTTCCTATATCTATTCTTCGCAAAAAATAAATTTGCTGAGCGCGTAACAAAGGGAATGGCATCAACAACATCTTCATTTCACTTTTTAATGTCAAATGAAGAAAATACATTGGAAGAGATAAATGACCCCGACGCCTACTTGCAAAGCAGGTACTTGGAACGCTATGCAAGCTGTCCAGTTTATAGAAACACAAAGTCAAAGTACTATCCACTGGGAGAACTTTACTTTGAAGATTTAATTGAAGACATAAAGAACGCAAAGTCATTTATATTTTTAGAGTACTTTATAATTGACAAGGGCTATGTGTGGGATACCTTAGTATCACTTTTGGAAAAAAAGATTGAAGAAGGCGTAGACGTAAGGCTAATCTATGACGACTTTGGCTGCATGAACAAAATGGGCAGAGACTTTGGAAATAGATTAAGGGCTTCAGGAATTAAATACCAAGCCTTCAACCCAATAAAATATATAGTACTACCGCAACATAATAACAGAAACCATAGAAAGATTGCAGTTATTGATGGCAAAATTGGATACACTGGAGGACTAAACCTTGCGGATGAATATATAAATAAGATTGTACGATTTGGTCATTGGAAGGACTCTGGTGTAAGAATTGAAGGACAGGCAGTGTGGTCCTTAACTGTTTTTTTTCTATCCATGTGGAACTCACTAAGCGACGAATTTTTAGACTTCAACGACTATATTCCAAGGGACTTTATCAAAGAGGAAGGCTTTGTACCGGATAAGGGTTTTGTTCAACCATTTGCAGATGAACCTAGGGACAAGGAGACAGTGGGAGAAAACACATATCTAAATATAATTTACAGAGCAAAAAAATATGTGTACATAACCACTCCATATCTAATTCTGTCCTCAGAAATGTTGACAGCTTTGACCAATGCAGCGAAGGGGGGAATAGACGTTAGAATTATCACACCATATATTGCAGACAAGAAGATGGTATTTATGGTAACAAGATCCTACTACGAACCACTACTTGAGGCGGGAGTTAAGATATATGAATACAAACCGGGATTTATACATGCAAAAAATATTGTATCCGATGACGACGTGGCAATTGTAAGTACCATAAACGTAGATTTCCGTTCACTATATCTTCACTTTGAAAATGGAGTTTGGTTCTTCGACTCACCGATTGTAAAAGACATAAGAGACGATTTTATAAAAACAATGGAAGTGTCTCAAAGAAAGACGCTTCAAGAGATGAACAGCAGATTTTTTGTTGTTAAGATAGCAGGGTCCATATTAAAAGTATTTGCACCACTACTATAGGAGAAGTTATGGATAAAAAAATAGAGAAAAAAGGAAGATACAATGGAATAGATTTTGTTGCAGGACTTGCCATGCTATTTATAATGTTTTTCCACTTTGCATACGATTTGAAATTTATATTTAATCGTGATATAAATTTCTTTCCCTCTCAGTGGATGGATTATGGCAGACTTGTGGCAGTGTTTTTGTTTATGACTATATCTGGAATGACACTACACTTTTCAAGCAGATATATATTTAAAATTGCAAAGCTTTCCGTGGTGGCAGTAGCAATTTCAGTACTGACCTATCTACTTATGCCCGATGAATTTATAGTGTTTGGCATAATTCACTTCTTTGCCTTTGGCACTTTGATAATGGTTTTTTTAGAACTTATCCTAAAATACATCAATGGCTACTTGGGATTTGTACTATCCATGTTTGGCTTCTATGTATTTTGGCCTGTAACAAATGGATACTTGAACTGGCCTACAGGAGCGGTTCACCTACCACAAAGGCTATATGAACTAAAATACCTTTTCTTTCTAGGCTTTCCAGGAGAAAATTTTAGTTCTGCAGATTATTATCCAATACTGCCATGGATATTTTTACTAATTGGTGGTTACTTTTTAGGTAAGATATACATGAGCTTTAAACCACAAAAAAAGAAAAAATCCTACGACCCAATTACATTTATTGGACGAAACAGACTTTTCTTCTATATAATTCATCAGCCAATAATATATGTGGCACTTTCTTATTATTTTAATGGTGGAATTGAAATTTAAAAAAGTAGTATGTTAGGTTCCCCTGACATACTACTTTATTTCTACATTTTCAAAGTAGACAACTTCTAAATCCTTTCCGTTTTTTAAGATGTGAATCTTTTTAGGAAAGGAATATTTTTTTAAGTATTCTTCTGTGTGAGATCCTCCTGCAACTTCATAAAAGCGTAGAGGTTCGTCATGTGCAACTGCATCTTCCAAGTCTATGTATAGCTCCCCTTTATTAATTTTAAGTTTATAATCCTTGACCTTTGAATTGGGGTTATTATAAACGAAAAGAAAACTATCCTTATTTAAAATAAGGGCGGAGTGGTTATCGTTTTTATTTATATCGTTGATTAAGCTTTCAAGTTTTGGATTTTTTGAAAGATCAATCTTTATTTCCTTTAACTCACTTAAACTATCCTTCCCTCTACAGGAAACAAAGACTATTGCAAGAAGAATAATCATAAATAATTTCTTCATAATTCCTCCATAAAAAAATTATAACAGATTTTTAAAATGTAAGGAAATTTTATTATTATCTATAACAATCTTTTACTTTTGCAATTAAATGATACAATATAAAAAAGGGGTGGATTATGAGAGTTTCTTGGAATGAATATTTTATGAATTTAGCTAAGATGGTAGCTACTAGAGGCACCTGTGACAGGGCCTATGTGGGATGTGTGTTGGTGAATAAAGATAATAGAATAGTTTCAACTGGATATAATGGTTCAGTTGCAGGAAACCCACACTGCGATGAAGTTGGACACACCATGAGGGACGGCCACTGTATTGCAACCATCCATGCGGAGATGAATGCATTATTATACTGCGCAAAGGAAGGAATTAAAGTAGGAGGATGTAGGTGCTATGTTACCCACTTCCCGTGTTTAAACTGTACCAAGGCTTTAATTCAAGCGGGCATCTCTGAAATATATTATGAAGCAGGCTATAGGATAGACGAGTACGCAATGGAACTGCTCGAGAGAAATAATATTAAGGTTGAACAATTGAAGATATAAAAAACACTCAGAATTTCTGAGTGTCTTTTATTGTATAAGAAAACCCCCAGTTAGACTGGGGGTTCAGTATAGCTTTAGCGATGATAACTAAACAAAAATACCTCGGTGATATAATAAAATTGCGGTCTGCCAACTGCAAAATAAAAAATCAAGGAGGTATTGAATGACATCGTTAAATGACACTCATAGTTTATCACATACTAAATGGAATTGTAAATATCATGTAGTATTTGCACCAAAATATAGAAGAAAAGAATTTTATGGATCAAAAAGACTAGAAATAGGAGCAATATTAAGAGAATTATGTAGTTGGAAAGAAGTAAATATCATAGAAGCGGAAGTTTGTCCCGATCACATTCATATGTTATTGGAGATACCACCAAAAATATCAGTATCAAGCTTCATGGGTTTTTTGAAAGGTAAAAGTAGCATAATGATATATGAAAGGTGGGGAAATTTAAAGTACAAATATAGGGGAAGACAATTTTGGTGTAGAGGATATTATGTAGATACAGCAGGAAAGAATGCAAAGAAAATAGAAGAATATATAAGAAATCAACTTAAGACAGACCAATTAAGCGAGCAGTTAACATTTGATGTAGTTGACCCTTTTAAAGGGTAGCAAGTAAAGTTTGCAAGTGGCAGATCGACCAATGCCTTTGAGGCGTGGCTTGTAATACAGGCCCTTTGGGCCGCATGTGAAAAACCCCCGGCTATGCCGGGGGATGTTTATTATAATCTTTCAATCAATGCGTCAATGTCTTCTTCCTTTGTGTCCCAACCAGTTGCTATTCTTACAACCTTTGAGTACTCATCATGACGGCTTATAACTTCGAATGCGAAGTCTTGAGAAAGTCTCATTAATTTTTCGTCACTCATAACTACAAATGTAAGATTTGTAGGAGAGTTTACAGTTAGTTCATATCCCTTTTCAACTAGTGCCTTTCTAAGCTTTGTTGAAAGTTTATTTGCGTTTCTTGCAATGTCAAAGTAAAGATTGTCTGTAAATAGTTCTAAGAATTGAATTCCTAACATTCTTCCCTTAGCAAGAAGAGCTCCTCTAAGTTTCAAATTGTATTGGAAGTCCTTTCTTATTTCAGGGTTAATAACTACTAGTGCCTCTCCAAACATTGCGCCAATCTTAGTTCCACCAATGTAGAACAGGTCACAGTGACTTGCTAAAAATTCTAAATCTATGTCGTTGTTTTCAGCAGTAAGGGCATATCCCAGTCTTGCACCGTCAATGTATAAGTAAAGACCATGTTGTTGACAAACTTGGTAAATTTCTTCAATCTCTTTTCTTGTGTAGATTGTTCCAAACTCGGTTGAGTTAGATAGATATACCATTCTCGGTTGGACATCATGAATTCTTGCCATACCTTGAACATGGTGAGCGTCAATTAGTTTTGCAATGTCCTTTGCCCAAAGTTTTCCGTTTCTGTTGGGAAGGGTTACGATTTTATGTCCTGTGTTTTCAACGGCACCACATTCATGGGTGTTAATATGTCCGGTGTCACATGATATAACAGCTTGATAGTGCTTTATAGTTGCAGATATGGCAACCACATTAGTTTGAGTACCACCGGAAATAAAAAAGATATCCATGTCTTCGTTGTTACAAAGTTCTTTAATCTTATTTCTCGCTTCTTCAGAGTAATGGTCAAAGCCATAAACTCCAGAAGTTTCTTCATTTGTTTCCATAAGTCTCTTAAGAATGTTCGGATGAACACCACCTGAATAATCGCAATTCAAATAAATCATAATTAACCTCTACTTTACTATCATTTTTGCAAGCACATCTGGATTACCACATCCCGTAGTGATAACAGTGTCTTCTTCTCTTACATGTTCACGAATATATTTGCAAGCCTCTTCAAAAGTTTTTATATAGATGGCATCGACTCCGTTTTGTCTAAGCTTTTCCACTAAGTCTATGGAGTGAATAGATGGATCAAACTTTTCTCTCGCTGCAAAAATTTCAGTTACTATAACCTCGTCGCAGTCATTAAAAGAATTTGCAAATTCATTTAATAGATGCTTTGTCCTGCTGTAAGTGTGAGGTTGGAAAGCACAGATTAGGCGACCCTTCTTATGCTCTCCCAGTGCAGACATGGTTGCATTTATCTCCGTAGGGTGATGGCCGTAGTCTGTCATAATCATGGCGCCGTTATACTCTCCTATAACTTCCATTCTTCTGTGAAGGTTGTGGTAGTTTGAGATTGAATTTTTAATATGCTCCATGTCTATGCCAGTTTCAAAGGCTGTAATAATTGCTGCTGCTGCATTGTAAATGTTATATCTTCCAATAATGCCTAAGTTGAAATGATGACATCCAAAGCCATTTCTGTCACTTGTAATGTTAAATGAAGGATGGCCAACTTCGTCAAAGTTTACGTCTGTAATATTATATGTTGCCTTTTCATTTTCAATTCCAAAAGTAATAATTTCGCCCTTTATATGCTCCAATAGTGGAAGGCAGTTTCCGTCATCAATATTAATGACTGCCTTAGAGTCCTCTGAAAGATTTTTCATGTAGCCTATAAAGGTGCTGACAATGTGATTTATGTCTTTGTAATAATCTAAATGGTCTTCATCAATATTTAAAATAACTGCAAGGGATGGATAGTAGTATAAAATATTTCCCTTGAACTCGCAGGCTTCAGTTAAAAAGTATTCGCTCTTGCCATTGTGCATATTGCCTTGAATTTCATCTAGCTTTCCACCAAGTAGTATGGACGGATCCACATCTGCCTCAACAAGTATTTTTGAAATCATACTTGTGGTAGTGGACTTGCCATGGGAGCCTGAAATACCCATGGAGTACTTATAGTTTTTCATAAGTGCACCAAGAAAAACTCCCCTTGATACTACAGGGCAAGTAAGTTCTCTTGCGCGAATAAGCTCTTCGTTGTCGTCAAGTATGGCGTCTGTGTAGATAATAAGGTCAGGGTCTTCAATATTTTCTCTTCTTTGACCAACATGAACCTTTACACCTAGACTTCTTAAATTGTCTAAAGCTTCAGAGTCATCTCTATCTGAACCTGAAACTTCATAGCCATGGAAATTTAAAAGCTGAGCAATACCGCTCATGGAAATACCACCGATGCCAATAAAGTGAACTTTTTTTATATTTTTATCTTTATAATCAAAATTAAACATATTTTCCCCCTAAACAAGAGTATTATATCATAATAAGACGTTGATATTAAAGGAAAGAGGCTTTAAAAAGTGAATTGTTGAAATTTTGTAACAATTAACGAGAAATATTTTATAAAATAGGAGAAATTTGTAAAAAAACTGGATAATTTCAAATATTCATTGACACTTATACATGGGATGAATTAAAATATTAGTTAAATAGAAATTAATTATAGCAATTGTCAACGGAAATATTTTAGGAGATAGAAATGAGAAATGTAAGTAAAAGGTTCTTGTTCATTCTAATGGCATCATTCTTACTTATAATTTCATCCGCATCTTTTGTACAGGCTTCAAGCCAAATCGAAATTCATCTTAGAAAAGGCCAAACTGATAGAGACCTTCAAGGTAGACAACTTAAGCTTTGGAAGATTTCTAATGAAAAGCTAACAGGTGATTTAACTGAAGAGTTAAAAAAATATGAAAAACATACTGATGATCAGTTAAATGAAAAATTTGGGGAACCTTTGTTAACTGAAAAGTCTGACATTAATGGTAAGATAGTTGTAAAAAATCTTGAAAAGGGAACCTACTATGTAAGAGAAGTAGGTGACAAAGAATATAAAACAGCTCCCTTTTTTATACTTATTCCAATGGATGAAGATATAATCGAAACAAAAGTTGAGGTTAAAAAGCCCACAGAACCTACAGAACCCACAAAGCCTACAGAGCCCACAGGAGAATATCATTTCTTAAAGGTTGACGGCGATGGAAAAAACCCTTTGAAAAATGCGGTGTTCAAAGTCAATGTTAAAAAGGGCGATTACTACAAAGATTATTTAGTGAATGGCAAGCCATACATTATAAAATCTGACAGTAAAGGTAAGTTTGTGGTGGAAGGTTTACCTTATGGTACTTATTATCTAAAAGAGATAATACCTCCAGAAGGTTACAAAGTGCTATCTGAAACTATAAAGTTTGAAATCTCCGGAGAATCGGATAAGTTTGAAATTGTTATAAAGAACAACAAGGAAGAAACTACGCCTAAGGAAACAACACCGAAGGAAACCGAGAAGAAAGAAAAAAAGAAAAAGATTAAAGTTCCGAAGACAGGAGATATAACTCTTATAGTTATGGTGATTGCAGGAGCTTTGCTATTCTACATCGGTAAAAAATTGATTAAGGAATAATTAGGGAGTGCATCTAGCACTCTTTTCCTAATTATTGGACTGAATTGGAGAAAAATGAAGAATAAAACTAAAAAGAAAAAGAGAAGTCAGCTTCCCTTTATCCTTATTTTTATAGTGGGATTTTTAATTTTGTTATATCCACAGGTTTCTAGACTTTATTACAGGGTTCAAGCAGATCAACAAGTTAGAAACTTCGATGAGGAAAAGAAAAAACTCGGCGACGATGAAGTTAAAAAGAGAATTGAACTGGCAAAGGGATACAATGACAAATTAAATAATGTTATTACTGAAGACCCCTATGAGAAAAAGAAACAGGAAGAAGGGGTAAAAAATTATGCCAAGATGCTGGAACTACATGAAAAGATTGGTCACGTTCAAGTTCCTATCATAGATATAGACATACCAATTTATGCAGGTACTGCAGAAGAGGTTCTTCAAAAGGGAGCAGGCCACTTGGAAGGAACATCACTTCCCATAGGAGGTCTTGACACTCACACAGTTATAACAGCTCACTCAGGTCTTCCTACAGCAAGGCTATTCACAGATTTATCACAATTGAAAATAGGAGATAAATTCTTCATACATAACTTGGAACAGACTCTTGCCTATGAGGTAGACCAAATAAAAATAGTTGAGCCAAGTCAGTTTGAAGATTTGTTAATAGTTAAGGGAGAAGACTATGCGACCCTTCTAACTTGTACGCCTATAATGATAAACACTCACAGACTTCTTGTAAGGGGACATAGAATTGAATATAATCCAGCTGATGCTGCAGAAATGCAAAGGACTGGTAGAATTGGTCTTCTATACAAATATGGATTCTTTGTAGACCTTGCGCTTATAATACTTTTAATATACTTGGATGTTAAGTACTTTAACAAGAGAAAAAAACTTATGCTAACTTTAAAAGATATAAAGTCTAAACATGGGGGTAGCCAGTGATGAAGAAAAAGAAAACTAAAAAGCTTCCCTTTATCATAGTCTTCTTATTAGGCTTTGCAATTATGCTCTATCCAATCATATCTAGAATGTACTATAGAGTTGAAAGTGGAAAAGAGATTGCAAGTTTCGACAAGTTGGCAAAGGAACTGCCAAGTGAAGAAGTAATAAGAAGGATTGAACTTGCAAGGGCATATAATCAAACTCTAGATCCATCAAAGCTTGCAGACCCCTACACTGAAAAGGAAAAAGAGGGGATAAAAGAATATGCAAGAATGCTTGAAATAGAAGAAAAGATTGGACATATTGAAATACCTGCAATAAAACAGGACATTCCAATTTATGCAGGAACTTCTGAGTCCGTTCTTCAAAAGGGGGCAGGTCACTTAGAGGGAACTTCACTTCCAGTTGGTGGTGCAAGTACTCACACCGTCATAACTGCCCATAGAGGACTTCCCACTGCAAAACTATTTACAGACCTAAACAAGCTAAAGAAGAAGGATCAATTTTATATTCATAACATCGAAGGTGTTTTAGCATATGAAGTTGATCAGATAAAAGTTGTGGAACCTTCGGACTTTGAAGATGTTCTAGTTGTGGAAGGCAAGGACTATGCAACGCTTTTAACTTGCACGCCATACATGATAAATTCACACAGGCTACTTGTTAGAGGTCATAGAATACCTTATAACCCACAAATACTTGGCCCGGGCTCAGATGTAACTTCATTTATGAGATACAAAGACTTCTTGATGTTCTCTGTGCCAATAACAATAGTCCTTCTTGCAATATTTATATTCTTAAGGAAAGAAGTGAAGCTTCTTAATAAAAAAATAGGTGAAATAAGTAAAGATGAAGATAAGTAAAAGAAAAATATTTGGATATATTTTAATCCTTTTAGGTATAGGACTTCCTCTATCGAACTTTTTAAACATGAGTTATACAGAGATTACAAAGTCCCAGGAGTTAAAGAAATATATTCAAACTTCAGCTAAAGAAGATGATAAAGTAGAAAAAAATATAGAAAAGTATAATAAGAATATCGATAACGAAGAGATTAATTTTGTGGATCCATTTTCAGACGAGGACTATGAGAGACAGTACTCAATTTATAAAAACAATCCTGATAAGGAGTTTGCGTTTTTAGAAATACCAAAACTGGACATAAAGATGCCCATATATTTAGACGCTTCTGTAAGACATCTTGCAAAGGGAGCGGCGCATATAGATGGAACACATCTTCCAGTGGGAGAAAAAGGACGCTCCGTTATTGCAGGACACCGTGGGTACTACAAGGATCTGATGTTCTTTCACCTTGACCGACTAGAAAAGGGCGACCATGTGTATGTGTATAGAGGAGACAAGGTGCTTGACTATGTGGTGGACAATAGTGAAATAATCTTTCCATATGAATGGGAGAAGCTAAAGCCGGTTTACAATGTGGATATGCTAACGCTATTAACATGTGAACCAAAGAGGCCACCAAGTCCAAAGAGACTTCTTGTAAACTGCGTAAGGGCGCCTGAAAAAGATGCAGAAACAGACAGCGAAAACAAAGTGGTTGTAAAAAATGTTGAAGTTGATAGCTCTGTTAAAAACACAAAGTATATTATATACGGCGTAACGGCGGTTCTACTATTGATGTTTTTTAGGTTCTTATTCAAATTAATCAAATATCTTATAAAAAGATAGGCAGGGCAACCTGCCTTTTTAATTTTATTTAAAGCAAAAGAGGGTAGAATGAGTAAGAATTGTATTAAACATAGGGTTTCAGGTAGACAATTCAGCCAAATAAATATATTATTAATATGAATTGAATTATGGAGGTAATATTTTGAATATTTCAATAATATTGGCAGCAGGTGAAGGCACTAGAATGAAATCAAAACATTCAAAGGTACTTCATAAACTTATAAACAAACCGATGATAAAATATGTAATGGACGCATGTGATGAGTGTGATGTTAAAAAGAAAGTACTTATTGCAGGAAAAAACAAAAATGATTTAGAAGAGCTCTTCAAAGACTCAGACCTTGTAATTAAAGAACAAAAGATTGGTCCGGAGTTTCCATATGGAACAGGCTATGCAGTAAGCCTTGCATTAGATGAAGTTAAAGATGATGATTCTGTTTTAATCCTTACAGGGGACGCTCCACTTATAAGGGGAGAGACTTTGAAAAACTTTATGGACTACCATAATGAAAAAAGTTCAGTGGCAACTGTATTAACAGCTGTTACAGATGACACAGAGGGTCTTGGCAGAATAATAAAAGACGATGAAGGATACTTCTTAAAGATAGTTGAACATAGGGACTGTACAGAGGAACAACTAAAAATAAGAGAGTACAATTCTGGAATTATGATTATTAATGGAGCTTCTTTAAAGAATTCTATTTCAAAACTTGATAGCGACAACGACCAAGGGGAGCTTTACCTAACAGATATCTTCCAAATCATTAGAGAAGAGGGAGAAAAGATTTTAACTTTCCAAATCCCTGATGAAGAGGAAGTTCATGGAATAAACTCAAAGCTTCAACTTTCAGAGGCGGAAGAAGTTTTAAGAAAGAGAATAAATGAAAAGTACATGTTAGAAGGAGTTGTACTTGAAAACCCTTCAAATATTTTCATAGAAGATGGAGTGAAGATTGGTAGAGACACTATTATTCACTCCGGTGCAAAGATAATGGGAGAAACTACCATAGGAGAAGACTGTGTAATAACCGGAGATAGTACAATTTGCGACAGTATCATTGAAGATAATGTAATTATAAAATCTTCCGTTATAGAAAAAAGCCATGTGGGAGAAGGCACAGACATTGGTCCTTTCGCACATCTAAGACCAAATTCAAATCTTGGAAAGCATGTTCACATTGGAAACTTTGTGGAAGTTAAAAATGCCACTGTAGGTAACTTTACAAAGGCGGGCCACTTAGCATATGTGGGCGACGCAGACCTAGGAGAACATATTAACATAGGCTGTGGTGCAATATTTGTAAACTACGACGGAATTAATAAACATCGTTCAAAGATAGAAGACCAAGCATTTATAGGCTCAAATGCAAATATAGTTGCTCCAGTTCACATTGGAGAAAAGGGCTTTATCGCTGCGGGATCAACAATAACAAAAGATGTTTCTAGTGGCGATTTATCCATTGAAAGGGGCCAACAGGCAAATATCCCTGGATGGGTTAAGAGAAGAGAGGAAAGGAATCAAAAGAAGTAATTGAAATTAGTAGTAGGACTGGGAAATCCAGGACAAAAATATTTAAAGAATAGACATAATGTCGGTTTTATGACAATTGATGAACTGTCAAAGAGAAATAGTATCGACATAAACAGAGAAAAGTTTAGGGCGGGCATTGGCGAAGGACGCATAGGAAGAGAAAAGGTAATACTTATGAAGCCTCTTACATTTATGAATAATTCGGGAATGGCCGTGTTGGACTGTGCAAATTACTATGACATTTCTCCGCAGGACATTATAGTCATCACCGATGACATCGATATACCTTGGGGTAGTATTAGAATAAAACAAAAGGGTTCAGCGGGAAGTCACAATGGAATGAAATCCATAATATACCATTTAAATTCGCAGGACTTTCCAAGAGTTAAAATATCCGTAGGGAAAAAAATTCCCCAAATGGACCTGGCTGACTTTGTGTTAAGTAATTTTACCGAAGAGGAACAAAAGGTCTTAGACTTAGAAATAGAAGACGCAGCAAAGGCTGTGGAACTATTAATAGATGACAGACTGAACGATGCCATGAACCTTTACAATGGCATTAATCACAGTGAATAATGATTGGATGAAGAGATGAATTTTTTTACAGATACACTAAAAAATTTAACAGAATACCAAAAACTTTCAGAAAGCTTAAAACTTAAAAAAAATTCTATATATCTTCATGGTATTGTTAAGGAGAATTTATATCACTTAGTTTACTCCATATATAAAAACGAGGGCAAGAACATTCTAATCGTCACCGAAGATGAGATGGCGGCGAAAAAACTTGTGGACGACCTGGAAGTAGTGGACTCAAGTATAGTTGAACACTTTCCAGAAATTGAACTGAACTTCTACAACTTTTCATCACTGGAAAAGAAGAATGAAGATCAAAGACTTAAAGTATTAAATAGACTTATGGAGGGGAAACCCTTTATAACCGTTGCAAGTTCCAGGGCAATTCAAAGAAAACTCACAAAGAAAAATCGCTACAAGGACATGACCTTGGAAATTGCGGTTGAAAAGACCTTGGATTTAGATGAGCTTTCGGAAAAATTAATAGAGTTAAACTACGAGAGAGTGAGCATAATTGAAGGCCGTGGCCAATTTGCCATTAGAGGCGGAATTGTGGACATCTATCCGATACAGGAAGAATATCCTGTTAGGATAGAGCTCTTTGATGATGAAATAGATTCCATGCGTACCTTCAACATTTCAGACCAGAGATCAGTTGAAAAAATAGATAAAATCAAGGTGGTGCCTGCAAGCGAATTAATTCTTGATTCAAAGATTAGACAAAAGATTATAAAGGGACTTTGCAGAGACCTAGACATTGCAGAGCGTTCAACCATGTATGGAGTGGACAAGGACAAGCTGATTGAAAAGTATGGCGACATTTTAGAGTATATAGAGAACGGATATGAGATTTCAAATCCGGATTTAGTTGTGCCCTATTTGAAGAAGGTGGACTATAATAATATAATTGACTATCTTCCAAAGGACTCTGTAATTATTGTAGATGACATATCTAGAGTGTATGACAGAAATAGTGAAATCAATCAGATGTTTAAAGAGGACATTGCCTATAGAATGGAAAAGGGCGAGGTGTTTATTACCCACGAAGATATTTTTATAGAGTTTAAAGAGATTATAAAGTCCATTATGGACAACACCGTTTTAAACGTAACTCCACTGGCGAAAAAGACAAGGCTTTTAAGTCCCAATGTGGAAATTCTTATAGAGTCCTCTGAAGCCATGAGCTTCAATAGAAACATGGATGTGTTACAAGAACATCTCCACAGTCACACCACTAGGGGAGAAAAGTTTGTGATTTTTGCAGGCTCCCAGGACAGGGCTTTATCAATATTAAACTTATGTCAGGATAAAAAGTTAAACGCCACAATTGTGGAAGACTTTGATTCAAATCTCTTGACGGGAATGATATATATATCTTCATCAAACATGCCAAGGGGCTTTGAGTATAAGAGACTTAAGTTCACTTGTCTAACCACTAGGGAAATCTACGGAAAAGAAAAGAGAGGTTCTAAGAAGACTGCAAAGAAGAGGACTTCTTCTGAAATAATAAACTACTCTGACCTGGAAGTGGGAGACTTCGTGGTACATGAAAACCATGGTATTGGTCAATATCAGGGCATTGAACAGATTAATGTACAGGACACTAAGAAAGACTACTTAGTTATTACCTATAGAGGTAATGACAAATTATATATACCAACAGACCAGATGAACTTGGTACAAAAGTACGTTGGAACAGGATCCGATAAGGGACCTAGGCTTAATAAGCTTGGCGGGGTTGAGTGGCATAAGGCAAAACTTAAGGCTAAAAAATCCGTTGAGACCATCGCGGAAGAACTTGTGGAACTTTATGCAAAGAGGTCTAAGCTAGAGGGCTTTGCCTTTGATAAGGATGGCAATTGGCAAAGGGAGTTTGAAGAGGACTTTATCTATGAAGAGACTCCAAGTCAACTTCGCTCAATTGCAGAAATAAAAAAGGATATGGAATCCAAAAGGCCAATGGATAGACTTTTATGTGGTGACGTTGGATATGGGAAGACGGAAGTTGCCATTAGGGCAGCTTTTAAAGCTGTTATGAACGAAAAGCAAGTTGCCATATTGGTACCAACCACAATCCTTGCACAACAGCACTACAACACATTTATGCAGAGGATTAGCGACTACCCTGTGGAAGTTGAAATGCTTTCAAGGTTTAGAACGGCGGCGCAACAAAAAAAGATTATAAAGGACGTTGAAAGAGGCCTTGTGGATATAATAATAGGAACCCACCGACTACTTTCAAAGGATATGGTGTACAAAGACCTTGGGCTTTTAATTGTAGACGAGGAACAGAGGTTTGGAGTAAAGGACAAAGAAAAATTAAAGAGCTTAAAGGAAAATGTGGATGTGTTGACTCTTTCTGCAACACCAATACCAAGAACATTACAGATGGGTCTTGTAGGAATAAGGGACATGTCCACTTTAGACGAACCACCGGAAGAGAGATTTCCAATTAACACTTATGTTATAGAGTATAATGAAGGAGTTATTAGGGACGCCGTTCTAAAAGAAATGGACCGAGCGGGCCAGGTGTACTTTGTATACAACAAAGTTCAAGACATTGAAGAGATGTCATATAAACTACAAGAGCTAGTTCCCGATGCAAGAATTGCTATTGCCCATGGGCAGATGTCAGAGAGGGAATTAGAAAATGTTATGCTTGAATTTGAAGATGGAAAGTACGACATCCTACTTTGCACTACCATCATTGAAACGGGCATGGACATACCAAATGTAAACACCATGATAGTATATAACGCCGATAGGATGGGGTTATCACAGCTATACCAACTTAAGGGTAGAATTGGAAGGTCCGACAGAACTTCATTTGCATATTTCACATATGAAAAGAATAAGAGCATATCTCAAGTGGCAGAAAAAAGACTTATGGCCATTAAAGATTTTACTGAGTTTGGATCTGGGTATAAGATAGCCATGAGAGATTTAGAGCTTAGAGGTGCGGGAAATATTCTAGGAGAAGTACAATCTGGACATATTTCTGCCATAGGTTACGATCTTTATGTTAAACTATTAGAGGAGACTCTAGGAGAAATTAGAGGAGAGAACAAAAACAAAGTCAGAATGTCCGAAGTTGAAGTGGATATTAAGATGGACGCATATATTCCATCCTCATACATCTCCGACCCAAGTGAAAAGATTGAGATGTATAAAAAAATTGCATCCATAATTGACGAAAGCGACTATGACGAGCTCATAGAAGAACTTATAGATAGGTTTGGTGACTTGCCAAAGCCTGTTCAAAACATTATGGACATTGCCCTAACTAAGTCTTACAGTGCAAAGGCAGGTTTCATAAGAGTATTTGAAAAAGAAGGTTCCTTCGGTCTTGAGTATAGCGACAAAAAAGAACTCAACATGGATGAATTAAAATATATTAGCGAAAACTTTGAAGACAGTATGAACTTTGACCTTGGTGAAAAGCCAAAGATATTTGTTAACTCTAAAGATTTAAAACCAGTAATAAGGCTCTTAGTTCTGATTTTAAATTTTGATAATATTAATAAGAAAAAGGAAGGTAATTAATGAAGAATTTTACAAAAAAGATATTAATGGGAGTACTTACCACCTCATTATTATTAACGGGATGTGGTAAGGCAGGAAAGAAACCGGCAAATGTAATTGCAAAGGTTGGAGATGAATATATTTCAGCTGACCAAGTAGAGGAGTATTTTAACTATTATAAACAGCAAATGGCAATGTTCGGTCAAGCTCAAAACTTTGACGAAGAAACAGAAGAAGGCAAAAAGGCTGTTGCAGGAATCAGAGGAAAAATTTTAAATTCTCTAGTTATGCAAGAAAAGACAGTTGAACTTGCTAAAAAAGAGGGAATCAAGGTTACTGACAAAGAAGTAAATGCTTCAATTGACAACCTAATTGAACAAGCAGGTGGAGAAGAAGCCCTTAAAAAATATTTAAAAGACGCTGGACAAACTGAAGAAGAGTTTAGAAAAGAGCAATACAAATCTTTTGAAAAGCAAAACTACCTAACAAAGCTTGATGAAAAGTTAAAAGAAAAGTTCAAACCAAAAGATGAAGACATTAAAAAGAAGATTGAAAAAGATAAAGATACTCTACTTCCTGTTTACAATGCAAACCACATTCTATTCTCAACAATGGATGAAAATGGTCAACCAATAACAGACGAAGCTAAGATTGAAGAAATAAAACAAGAAGCTCAAAAGAAGCTTGACGAAGTAAAGAGTGACAAAGATAAATTTGAAGCAGCATTCAAAGACTACAAAGACAAAGAAGAAAAGACTGCTTCAGGAACAGCAATAAAAGCAGAAGAGTTAGGAAACTTTAATGGAGCAGATATGGTTCCAGAGTTTACAGAAGCAGTTTCAAAGATGAACCCAGGCGAAGTTAGCCAAGAACTTGTTAAGACACAATTTGGTTTCCATATAATCCAAGAGATTTCAAAGGCAACTACATTTGACGAACTTGATAAGGATTTCTATGAAAACCAAATCAAGGCAAAGTATGTTGACATGGTACTAGAAGAAGAAATTTCTAAGTTCAAACAAGAAGAGACCGATAAGATGGAAGTTGAATTCTTTGACAAAGATGGCAAGGTTGTAGAAGACGCTGCAAAAGCAATTGCAAGCTTTGACTTTAGCAAAATAGGACCTAAGGATGCAAAGAATGAAGATGCTACAGGTGCAAAAGAAGAAATAGACAGAAAAGTAGAACAAGAAGAGGCTACAGAACAAAACAAATAACCTGAGTAGAGAAGAGGTTTTTATAAAATTTAAAAAAATATTAAAAAAACAGCTTAAAACCTTGAAACTTTGCTTTTATTTAGATATAATCAGAAAGAATGGTAAATTCAAGAGACTATTAGGAGGAAATAAATGAATAAAGCAGAATTATTAAGCAAAATGGCTGAGAAGAGTCAACTAACTAAAGTTGAATCAGAAAGAGCATTAAATGCATTTATTGAAACAGTAACTGAAACTCTAGCAGATGGAGAAAAAGTTCAATTAGTAGGATTTGGTACTTTCGAATCAAGAGCAAGAAAGGCAAGAGAAGGAAGAAACCCAAGAAATCCTGAAGAAGTTATTAAGATACCTGCATCAAATGCACCAGTATTCAAAGCTGGAAAGTCATTAAAAGAAGCAGTTAATAAGTAATTCAACAAGGCAACTCCTATGAGTTGCTTTTTGATTGCAAAATTTTACTAAAATATCTCATGGTGAAATAGTTTAATTAAGCTTTATATGCTAAAATAAATACATAAAGTCCAGGAGGCTCGAGATGATATACGAAATTAAAATTGATAAATATGTAAATGACAGATTCAAAGTTTATAAATCAGAAGACGATAGCCTAGTTGTTGTTGGCGAAAAGGTTGGCGACCCGGGATCATACTTTGATGCATTTGTAAATGAAACCGTTTCAAGAGGAGCGGAGTTTGTGTTTTATGATGAAGCAAAAAATGAAATTCTTAGAATTAAAAGACATTTCTACAGCGAAGACAAGAAATATGTCTTCTTTGAAGATGAAAAAGAAACGGGACATATAGTCTCAAGACTGGAAGGCTCAGACATACTAATTGACTTCGACTATAGAAATGTAGAAGAGCATATGTCTTTGCCAAAGGGAGCAAAAGAATTTTATGTTGAAGGCCTTGGCAGAATAAAATCGTTAAAGCAGGGCTTCAAGCCATATGAAAAAATGGAAATTCAAGTTGAACATGAAAAAGATTTTAAACTACTAATGGCAATAGCAGTTTATATTTGGGATGTGTTCATTAAAAACAAGGTCGCATTTATATAAAGGTAAAAAAGTCCAAGGAGAAATCCCTTGGATTATTTTTTTAATTATAAACATGAATAACTAAAAGTTTTATAATTTATTACAAGGGTATAATAAGTAATGTTGAAATGAAATTAAAATGGAGGTAATAAAATGAAAGTAACATTTGGCGGTACACCCGTAACAATTGAAGGAGAACAAGTAAAGGTTGGAGAAAAGGCTCCAGAATTTAAAGCAATAAACAATGACCTATCTGTATATGATTCAAAGGAAGACAGAGGAAAGGTTGTAGTTTATTCAGTAATTCCATCAGTGGACACACCTGTTTGTAACATTCAAACAAGAACTTTTAATGAAAAGGTGGGCGAACTTGGTGATGGAGTTAAGGTTGTAACTATTTCTGTTGACCTACCTTTTGCACAACAAAGATACTGTGCGGCTGCAGGAATTGACAACATCGTTACAGTTTCTGATTACAATGGCCATGACTTTGGAAGAAAATATGGTTTCTTAATGAAAGAAAACATGTTACTTGCAAGGGGAATCATCGTAGTTGACAAGGACGGCAAAGTAACTTATACAGAATATGTTAAAGAATCTGGAGATGCTGTTGACTTTGACAAGGCCTTCGAAGAAATTAAAAAGTTAGCATAAGTATAAAAAGAGACGAAGATATATTGGTATTAAAATTTTACCACTAATCATGTATAAAAAAGATTACTCTCTAAAGAGTAGTCTTTTTTATAATAAACATGAAAAATTAAAAAATCAATATTTTGATATTTAGAGTGTAAATGTATAATTAAAAAGAAAAGCAGTTTTAAATATAGGGGGAATAAATGACAGCTTTAGAATTTCAAAGAGAGATGAGTTCAAAGGGATGTAACTGTACCCAAATAGTTTTTTCTTATTTTGCCGAAAAAAATGGACTTGATATAAACAAGGCACTTAAAATTTCTTCCGCATTTGGTGGAGGAATGGGAAAGGGAGATATTTGTGGAGTTATAACAGGAGCATACATGGCCCTTGGACTTATATATGGAAATGATTTAGAAAACAATGACAGATTAATTCTAAATAGAAAGATGAAAGAATTTGACTTGGAATTTGAAAAAGTATCTTGCGAAAGACTCTGTGAAGACATTCTTGGGGTAAATGTTGGTGATAAAGAGAAGGTTATGGAATTTGCAAAGAAAAATCCTAACTTCAAGGCAGTTTGTCCAAAGCTAGTTATAAATAGCATTGAGATAATAGAAAAACTACAGAAAGTGAATTAGAATTTTAACTAGAAGGGATTTAAGAAGACAAAATGGAAATACTTAGAATTGTACTGCCACTTATTTTAATATGTATATTGGTGGTTTATGTTATACAGCTTGTTAAAAATAAAGATAAAAGCAAAAGCAATAATGAAGATGACAATGCCATGGCAGTGGGCATGGCCATAGGAATGTGTCTTGGCACAGCCATAGGATCGGCCTTTGGTGTAGAAAATCTTGCAATTGGCACAAGTATAGGAATGTTAATTGGAATGGTTGTAGGAATGAATATAAAAAAATAGGAACAAAAAATCTCCCACATGGGAGATTTTTATTTATACATCTAAAACTGATTTTATTTGTCTTTCCACTGTGTTTCCAATGGAACCATTTCCACCAAGAATATAAAGTGTATTTATTTTTTTGTTTCTCAAGTAAGATATTAATTCGTTTGGTGTTTTTGTCTTTTGGCTTAGCACAATTGGTGCATTTAATTTATTTGCCAGTGCTGTTCCTGAAAGGGCGTCGGCAAAGTTTTCGCCGGAAGCTAGTAGTACAAATTCAGGATTGCTATAGTAGTTATTTGCAATTTGCACAGAGGTTTCATATCTTGTATTTCCTGAAATTCTTGAAACTGATGAAACCACATTCTTTACCTTATTTTCAATTTCTTTGGAGATTGAGTTCTCTCCACCAATTAAATAAACTTCTGATGCATCTTTAATTATATTCATTACATCTTCGTTTAAAGTTTTTCCGTCGGTAAATAGTAAGTTTGCATTTTTCATCTTTGCAACTCCTGCAATTGAAAGTGCATCTGGGAATGAAATTCCATTTGCTAAGAACACTATTTCCTTTGAACTGTCTTCTTCTGCAACCTTAACTGCGGTGTCGTATCTGCTCTTTCCCTTTAAATATTTAACTTCGATTCCCTTTGAACTTAAAGTATCTACATATGAGGCTGGTAGATTATTTCCACCAACAAGATATACAGTTGAAATAGTTCCAGTGTTAATTGTGTTTGCAATTTCTCCTGTAACTCTTCCTGGGTCGCTTAGAAATAGATGGGCATTTAAATTGCCTGCAAGAATTGATGCTGCAATACTGTCCGGGAATGAATGGCCATTTGAAATTACTGCTATATCTGAATCTACATTTGCATTTTTATTTATTAGCGCCGAAGTTTCAAATCTTGATGTTCCTGAAATTCTCTTTACAGAAGAGTATGGGAATGTGTATAGCTCATTCATAAGTGCAACTACTTCAATACCGTAGTTTTTACTTGGAGCCCATCTTCCGCCTAAATCTTCCACCATTGGAGCCTTGCCATAAATTGTGGCAAAATGTCTTGGGTCTGGAGTGTCGGCCTTAGGATAACCATTTGCTCCGGCATAAAGTGCCAAGTGATCCACCTGTGCAGTGATTCCCTCTTCCCATGATTTAAATCTTGTATGGGCTGATGCGTCTTTATCTCCGCCGCCCGCTGTGGTTTTTAGTCCACATGGATTGAAGTAGGACGCATCTAACACGCCACCAAATCTTAAAAAGTTTGTTTCCTTTGCGGATTGGGTGTAGGTTACTGCTGGGTCAACTCCCCTTTTAACTGAAACTGAATAGTACAGCGGTGCCAGGTCTATAAACAATTGGTTTGCGTTTCTAGATTTTGCCCACAGTTTCATTTCATGAACTGTAGTTGTAGATTTACCTAGTATTGGTGTTGCAGATCCTGCTGCAACGGATTTTGAACTTAGTGGTATTAAAAAAGACACACAAAGTAAAATCGCGATTAATTTTCTAAAATATTTGTTTTTCATTTCATCCTCCCTTACACATATAATAATCTATTGCATAAAGTATTGCAAAGGTATTGACATAAAAAAATTTGGCTGGTAAAATAATAATAACAAATGAACAGTTGTTCATATATTCATAGGAGGTTTTGTGGAGAATATAGATAAAATAGAAAAAGCAAAAGAGTCATTGCCTATAGAAGAAGACATTTATGACTTAGCAGATTTTTATAAAATGTTCTCAGACTCCACTAGGTTAAAAATACTTTTAACCCTTGGGGAAGGAGAGCTATGTGTCTCGGATATTTCAAGTGTACTTGATATGGGACAATCTGCCATAAGTCATCAACTAAGACTTTTAAAAAAGGCAAGGCTTGTTAGAAACAGAAGAGATGGAAAGGTCATCTACTATTCATTAGATGACGAGCATATAAGTGAAATTATTATTAGTGGTCTTGACCACATTATGGAGTGATTATGGAAGTTAAATTAGATGGATTAAAATGTGCCAACTGTGGCGCGAAAATTGAAAGGGAGATAAACAATCTTCCAAATGTAAAATTTGCAAATGTAAATGTAATAGATAGCACTTTGAATTTGGAAACGGAAGACGGAAACTATGAACAAACTCTTAGAGAATGTAAGGAAATAGTTGATAGGATTGAACCGGGAACTGGATTTAGAGTTGTGGATGAAATAGAAGAAGATGAAGATGAAGAGGAAGAGCCAGGGTCAAAGAGAAAATTAATTACAATGGCAATTTCTGCGCTACTTATGGCAGTGGCGTATTTAATAAAGAGCAAGAATAATACTCTTAATATTGCCCTTGAACTTATAGCTTATCTTGTGGTAGGCTTTCCAATATTAAAAACTGCATTTATAAATATTAGTAAGGGACAGATTTTTGATGAAAACTTTTTAATGACCATTGCAACCCTAGGTGCCATTGCCATTGGGCAAAGGGAAGAGGGAGTCATGGTAATGTTACTGTATACCCTTGGAGAGTATTTACAAGACAAGGCCGTTGACAGTTCCACCAAGTCAATTAAAAACTTGGTTAAGATGAAACCAGAATCTGCCAATTTAGTTATAAATGGCAAAACTGAAGTTGTAAAGCCTGAAGTTTTAAAACTTGGAGACATTATAAGAATACTTCCCGGAGAAAAAGTTCCAGTTGATTCAGTGGTGATAAAAGGGGAGTCATCCCTTGACACATCTTCAATAACAGGAGAGTCTATGCCTTTAAATGTTTCCATTGGAGATGAAATAATTTCTGGATCCATTAACAATGAAGGTGTTATAGAGGCACAGGTAAAAAAAGAATATAAGGACTCAACAGTAAGTCAAATACTGGACTTAGTAAAGAATGCTTCCAACAAGAAGTCTGAAACAGAAAACTTTATTACGGTGTTTGCACGCTACTACACACCGATTGTAGTTATAGCGGCGGTTGTAATTGCAATCTTACCTCCAATTATTTTAAATCAAGAATTTAAAAAGTGGATATACACAGCACTGACCTTTTTAGTAATTTCATGTCCATGTGCCATGATAATATCAATTCCACTGGCATACTTTGCATCAATCGGTGTAAGTTCCAAACATGGTATTTTAGTTAAGGGCTCAAACTATGTGGAGTCCATGTCAAAGGTTGATACAATTATAATGGACAAGACTGGAACATTAACAGAGGGTTCATTTAAAGTTATAAATGTTTCAGCAAAGTCATGCACAGAAGAAGAACTACTATCTATGGTTAAAAAGATGGAGGAACATTCAAACCACCCAATAGCCCAGTCCATAAGAGACTATTACAAAGATGAAGTTAACTTAGATATAAAAAATATTAAGGATATTCCGGGAAAGGGCCTTAGTGGTGAACTCGATGGAGAAGAAATTCTTTTAGGAAATAGCAAGCTTTTAAAAGAAAATAATATTTTAATTGAAGAAGTGAAAAGCTCTGGCACATTGATATATGTGGCTAAGAATGGAAAGTTTTTAGGCCATATTGAAATTGCAGACAGCTTAAAGAAAGATGCTAAGGAAACCATTAAAGAGCTTAAAGAACATGGCATAAAAAATCTTATTATGCTAACAGGAGATAGAGAAGTTGCAGCAAGTGAAGTTGCAAAAGAATTAAATCTTGATGATTATAGAGCGGGTCTATTACCACAGGACAAGGTTAAATCCTTTAACGAAATCAAAGAAAAGGCAGAAGGTAGAGTTGCCTTTGTAGGTGATGGAGTAAACGACGCACCAGTTTTAAGAATTTCAGATGTGGGAATTGTAATGGGTGAACTTGGAAGTGACGCGGCAATTGAGTCTGGAGATGTTACCCTAATGGGAAATGAACTAAAAAAACTTTCCCTATTCCGTAGAATTTCTAAAAAGACAAAACTTATTTCAATGGAAAATATCGTATTTGCCCTTGGAGTTAAATTTATTGTAATGATACTTGGAGTAATGGGCCATGCCAATATGTGGGCAGCTGTCTTTGCCGACGTTGGAGTGTCAATAATAGCAGTGTTTAATTCACTAAGAATTATGTTTATAAAGAAAAAATAACGACCTATTCGGGTCGTTATTTTATTTCATTTAACTTTTCTAAAAGGGAAGCTTTAAAACTTTCGTCATCTTCCTTTTTTCTCTTTTTAAATTTACTGTTGTAAATATTATTTTTCCTTTCCCTTGAAGCCACATGTCTTTGAAATAAAAATACATCAATGTTATTTAGGTTTATGGAGTCGCCGTTAAAATTTAGTACGGTAACCTTTTTTCCTAACACCATTGATGCAAGCCCCATATCATTTGTGATTAAAAAATCTCCGCTTTCTATTCTATTTGCAATAAAAAAATCTGCCTCGTCCTGTTCGCAGTCCACGATAAAGAGATTACTTTCAGGAACTTTTAAATTGTGATTGTAGTCGGAGATAACCATGTAATTTAAATTTTTTTCATTACAAATATCTTTAACAATGGGGATAACTGGACAGCTATCCCCATCAACATAAATTTTCATTATAAAGTTTCCTCAAATTCAATTAGGCCATTTACTATCTCTTCAAGTTTCATTGCCCTTGAAGCCTTAACCATAACTAAGGTGTTAGGTGTTATAATCTCTTTTAATTTTTCTAGCAATTCTTCCTTTGAGTCGAAGTGGAAACAAGTACCTTCAGGGAAGTTTTCCTTTGCTGCATTTGAAATATTTTCTGCTAATGTTCCAATTGTAAGAACATAGTCCAGCTGTTGTGGATCCAATTCTCCGGCAATTTCTTTATGGAACTCAACTTCTTTATCACCAAGCTCCAACATATCTCCTAGAACAACAATTTTTTTGTCATAGTCCTTTAAGCTATAAACAGTTCTTAAACAAGCTTCAAGGGATTGAGGGTTTGACTTGTAAGAGTCGTTTAAGATATCGAAATTCTTTTGATGAATAAGCTCGTTTCTCATTCCCGTAAGCTCGATATCAGTAAGTCCCTTTGCAATGGAAGGGTAGTCCAGCTTGAAGAACTCTGCAATTACAATTGCAATACCACCGTTATACATTTGATGTTGTCCAAGTAGTGGAATTGTATAGATATGATTGTCAATTGTAAATGTGGTTCCAGAAGCGTCGGCAATGCCCGGCTCTATAACAAAATCACAGTCTTTGTCCGTACCATAGGTAAAGGTACGTTCAGGAAGTTTAAACTCCTTTACGACCTTTCTTAAAATAGGATCGTCGTAGTTATATAAAAAGATTCCATTTTCATCTAGACCTTCAAGAATTTCTAACTTTGCCCTTGCAATATTTTCCTTAGTCTTTAGTTGTAGCAGATGTGAGTCGCCAATATTTGTAATAATTGCGTAGTCCGGTCTGCAGATGTCAGTAAGAAGTGAGATGTCACCAAACTTTTCGGTTCCCAGTTCTAACACCGCAACTTCTAAGTCTTGATCCAATTCAAAAATTGTCTTTGGAAGACCATACTCGTTATTAAAATTTTTCTTTGTATACTGAACTTTGTATTTTTGTTTTAAAAGTCCCGTAATAATATCTCTTGTAGTGGTTTTACCATTGCTTCCCGTAAGTGCAACCACCTTGCATTTTAAAGATAGCCTATAACTTCTTGCAAGAGTTGTCATAGCTTTGAAACTGTCTTCCACGATGATTACTGGAAGGTCGTTTCTTGGAAGAAATCTCTTCTTCTCCCAAATTATTGCAGCAGCTCCCTTGTCAAGGGCGTCGAAGGCAAAGTCGTGGCCATCGAACTTTTCTCCAACAATAGGGATGTAGAGATTGCCCTTTTGAACAGTTCTACTATCAGTGGAAACGCCTTTAATAACTATATCACCATGTGAAATATTATAAAGCTCTCCATCACACATTCTTGCAATATCTAAAAGTTTTCTTTCAATCATTATATTAACCTTATAAGTTTCTTGTCCTTATTGTACCTTTCTATTCCGTAATCAATTAATTTTTCTAAAAGCTGTGGAAATTCTGTTCCGTCAGTTACCTTCCAAAGCATGGTGCTCATGGAGTGGTTGGTCATGCCAGGGGCAGTGTTAATTTCATTTACCAGCATCTTCCTGTCACTGTCACGTAAGAAGATATCCACCCTTGCAAAGCCAGAACAGTTGCACAGTTTATAAACTTTCTTTGCCAGTTCCTGTACCTTTTCAGTTTCTCCATCTTCCAGTTCAAATGGAACTATGTGAATGGTCCTGTCATCAAAGTACTTGCTTTCATAATTGTAAAATTCCTGTTGTACTCTTGAAACACCTGGAAGGGAAGCTATTGGGTTTTCGTTTCCAATGACGGACACTTGAAGCTCATCACCTACCACAGCTTCCTCCAATAAAATTTTATTATCAAACTTTAGTGCTTCCAAAACAGCATCTTCTAATTCGCCTTCGTTATGAACCTTTGTAATGCCAATGGAAGAACCAGAGTTACATGGCTTTACAAATATTGGAAGACCAAGATAATCTATGATTTCATTTTTGTTTTTTAAGTCAGCTTCATAGGAAAGATTGGTCATGACTCTAAACTTCGCTTGAGGAATTTTGTTTTCTTCATAGAGCTGGTTTGAAAAGGCCTTGTCCATGCAGATTGCAGAAGAAACAACTGAGTTACCTACATATGGCTCGTCAATTATTTCCAAAAAGCCTTGTAGCTCTCCATTCTCACCATAGGTTCCATGAACGATTGGAAAGAATACATTGTCCTCTTGTGCTTTATAGTCCTCTTGCAAAAACTTTGCTATGGAAGAACTAACGGTGCCAGTTCCTTCAAGCTTAAGTTCATTGTAGTCCTTTATAGTTTCTTTACATTCGCCATATGAAACGAAGCGACCCTTTTTATCTATGTATAGAGGGAACACTTTAAATTTTTTTCTATCAAGTCCATTAATTACATTTTGTGCAGAAAGTATGGATACTTCATGCTCTACGGATATTCCACCGTAAATTACAAATATATTTTTCAAATTTTTATCTCCTATCACATTGAATAGCTTTATAATACTATAATTTTGCTGTCTTTTCAATTTAAGTATATTATAATAGAAGGTAAGGGTAAACATTTACCGAAAATTTTTAAGGAGACAAAATTGAAAAACAATAAAATACTGGAAACAACTAAGCAGCTTATAAAATACAAAACAGGAAAAGATATAAATGAAGTTAGCACAGTGGAAAAATATGACGGACTATCTCTGGCGATTATGTCGGATATTAATGACGATTGGATTAAAACAATTAAAGAAGATAAGTACAAGAGAAAGGCCTACTACTTTTCTGCAGAATTTTTAATAGGAAGATCACTAGGTAACAACATATTAAACTATGGCATATACGAAGAAGTTAAAGAGGCACTGGATGTTTTAAATGTATCCATTGGCGCCATAGAAGATGTGGAAGAAGATCCCGCACTTGGTAACGGTGGCCTTGGAAGACTTGCTGCATGCTTTATAGAGTCTGCAGCAACTGAAGACTTACCACTGGAAGGCTATGGTGTTAGATACTCTCAAGGACTTTTTAAACAATCCTTCAAAGAGGGCTTTCAATTGGAAGAGGGAGATGACTGGACAGCCCTTGGGGACAATTGGTCCATAAGACGCCAAGCGGACACTAAAATAGTTAAGTTTAAAGATCAAATGGTATATGCAGTTCCATATGACAGCCCTGTAATAGGATATAGGTCAGGCAGAGTCAACACACTTAGACTATGGCAAGCGGAGGCGGTTGATGGATTTAATTTTATGAAATTTAACAACTTCCAATATGACGACTCCATGTCATCAAAAAATAGAGCGGAAGATATAACAAGGGTACTATATCCAAATGACTCACAAAAAGCGGGAAAGATATTAAGAATAAAACAACAATACTTTTTTGTGTCCGCTTCAATTCAAGACATGGTATCAAGATACAAAAAGAACTTCCCACTGGACATAAAGTTCAAGGACTTTTCAAAATATCATGTTATACAATTAAACGACACCCATCCAGTTATGGCAATACCAGAACTTATGAGGGTGTTAATGGACGAAAACTTTTTATCTTGGGACGACGCATGGAAGATTACGGGAGAGGTGTTTGCATTTACAAACCACACCATTCTAGAGGAAGCCATGGAAAAGTGGTCAGAGGATATACTTGATACAACAAATCCAAGATGCCTTGAAATTATAAAGGAAATCGATAGAAGATTTAGACTTGAATTACAAGCAAAAAATTATGATGAGAAAAAAATAGAGTACCTTGCAATATGCAGTAACGGTGTTGTGAAAATGGCAAACCTTGCAATCCACACATCAATTAAAGTAAATGGCGTTGCAAGACTTCACACAGATATTTTAAAACATGAAACATTAAGAGACTTCTATGAACTATATCCAAACAAGTTTTTAAATAAGACAAATGGAATTACACCAAGAAGATGGTTATTATATTCTAACCCTGAGCTTGCAAGTTTCATTACAGAGTTATTTGGTGACGACTCATGGACAGAGGACTTATCAAAACTAAAAGAGCTTGAAAAATATCTTGACGACGACAAAGTGCTTGATAGACTTTGGGATATAAAACAAAATAATAAAAAGAAACTTGCCAAGTATATAAAGATAAACGAAGGAATTGACATTGACCCTGACTCCATATTCGACATTCAAGTTAAGAGAATTCACGAGTACAAGAGACAACTTTTAAATGCCCTTCACATAGTTTATCTATATCACTTAATAAAAGAAAATCCGGACATTGACATGCCAAAGAGAACATTTATCTTTGGAGGAAAGGCGGCACCGGGATATTTTAGAGCAAAGTCAATAATAAAATTCATAAACGAAGTTGCAAAGCTTGTGAACAACGATCCAGTGGTATCTGAAAAGATAAAAGTTGTATTTGTGGA
The DNA here is from genome assembly GCF_037890055.1 of Lagierella sp. ICN-221743. Classification (NCBI taxonomy): domain Bacteria; kingdom Bacillati; phylum Bacillota; class Tissierellia; order Tissierellales; family Peptoniphilaceae; genus Lagierella; species Lagierella sp. ICN-221743. The sequence goes on from NZ_JBBKBD010000004.1 coordinate 42,615, forward strand.
AAACTTTAGAGTAACCTATGGAGAAAAAATATATCCAGCATGTGATGTGTCTGAACAAATATCAACAGCGGGAAAAGAAGCTTCAGGAACAGGCAATATGAAATTTATGCTTAATGGGGCACTTACCCTTGGAACCTATGACGGTGCAAATATAGAAATATTCCAAGAGGCGGGAGTTGAAAACAACTTCCAATTTGGTGCAACCGTTGAAGAGCTTAGGGACATTGCAGAGGACTATAATCCAAGAGAGCTTTATGAAAGTGACCCAATTATAAAGAGAACAGTGGACACACTTTTATCAGACGAGATAAATGACAATGGGTCATATATGTTCTTGGAAATTTATAACGCCTTAGTAAATGAAAAGGATCCGCAAGCGGACAACTACTATGTGCTTTACGACTTCCACGAATATAGAAAGGCTCATGAGAGAATTAACGAAGCATATAAGGACAAGAGAGAGTGGGCGAGAAAGAGTTTGAAAAACATTGCGAATGCAGGAAAATTCTCCTCCGACAGAACTATTAGAGAGTATGCTCAAGAAATTTGGAACATATAGAAGAGAGTAGAAATGACAAGTAGTATTTTTGATAGAAAGCATGACGAGAAGGAACAGATTGAGGCATGGAAGAAGACCATTCGAATCTACTTCAACGGCAATGTGGAATACAATAAAAAATTGGATTTTTTAAAAAAGGAAATAGAGCATGATGAAGATATAAAAAATATTCTTGCTGCATTTGACAACAAGTACAGTATGTTGGACCTGGAAGAGCTATGGGACGACATAATGCTCACTGCATTTTGTGAAGAGGAGAAGATGGTTTTCGTCTATGATGGAAATGGAAAGTTCACAGAAGACAGAAAAATTTCACTAGAAAATTATCCAACGGATTTAAAACTTGGTTATCCAAGAAAGTTTTGGATGAAAAAGTGTGATGAAGTACAAGATAATTCTACAAATGCACTTCCAAATGCATTGAAGGACAGCTTGGTGGATATAGTTTCCACCAAGCAAGGTTATACCGTGGTTAGGATTATGCATGAAGAAGTTGACTGGTCTTTAGATAGCTCCATGGATGTGTTAGGACAGATGGTTCAAAATGCTCACTCTGGAAAGTTTGGCATAACATGGTAGAAGGTTACAATAAATCAACGAATAATGAAAGTGCTTAATCTAGTGCTATAATATTAACGAGGTGATTTTATGTACTGCCCAGAATGTGGCCAAAAAATTCCTGAAAATTCAAAATTCTGTCCCATGTGTGGACTTAACATAAACGAATTTTACAAAGATAAATATTCAGATAAAGAAATAGACGAAATAAATTTAAAAGAAGAATTAAAACCAGAGACTAAAGAAGAAAAGGCGAGAAGGTTTGAAGAGATTTTAAGAAACGCAGGAAACTTTCAAAGAAATGAAGAAGAAGTAGAAAGCTTTGAAATTTTAAATAAAGAAGACGTTAAAACGAAATCTGAAGAAAAAATTGTGGAAACTGAAGAGCCTTTAGATGAAGCAATTAACGAAAAAGTATTTGATGAAGTGGATGAAAAAGTTTCCGACTCAGAAGAAGACGAAAAAGTTTCTGAAGAAATTGTCGAAGAGACTGAAGAGACAGAAGAGGAAGACAGTCAAAAGACCTGGGAAGAAGAAAGCCTTAATAGGGCTAAGGGATATATGCGTAGCCCTGACGACAACTCTCCAGTGGATTTAAAAGCGACTTTTGCAGAAATAAATTTCAAGACCATGAAGACAGTATTTAATCCATTAAGAAGCTTTATGAAACTACTAGAAACACCGGGAGGCTTTTACAAAGACTTCTTTATAATACTTTCAACACTATTCATCTTAGTAACAAATACGGATGTAATAAGAAAATCAAGTCCAACCCAAACCCTAAGTGTAAATAGATTTTTAATAACCATAGTGGTGTCTGTATTTGCACTGGGGATGATAACATTGAAACCATATTTAATTATGACCTTTGATAGATGGAATTTGATTAAAGAGGTAGAAGACCAAAAGAAATATTCTAAAATCATTACCTTTGCCGTTGTCAATAGCATAATGAGATTATTATTTTACATCTTGGTGGACTTTGTTCCAGGAGTTGGTATCATACTTGGTTATGGAATCAAAGGCGAGTCAGTTCCCTTCTTTATTATATTTATGGTTTTAGAAAGTTTAATACTGCAAGGCATTTTAATGGACAAGTGGAAAAACAAAAGGAATTTAAAAAATCTTTTATTTACTACTGCCGTTGTCCTTGGAGTTGAACTGTTGAGTATTATTATATTTAGACCAATTGTAACCATGATGATATCTAAATTGTAGGTGAGTTTATGATTTATACAATCAGCTTAAACCCATCCATGGACTTTATAATCGAAGTTGATGGACTGGAGAAAAATTCTAAAAACAGAATGACATCGGAACTTCGTGTGCCAGGCGGAAGAGCCATAAATGTGGCAAGGGTACTGAGACGAATGGGTATGCCATCAGTTGCCACTGGTTTCTTAGGTGGACACATTGGAGACTTTATAAAAGAGTGGCTAAACATGGAAGGTATTCAAACCTCCTTTATAGAAATTGACGACGAGACTAGAATTAATATTAAACTTTATAATAAAAACATCGTTATAAATGGAAAGGGACCAAATATCTCTTTTAATGAACAAACGGAATTGCTTTATTTTATTTCAAGAATTCAAGAGGGAGACACCGTAATATTAATGGGAAGTCTTCCACCAAATGTGGACAAGGACATCCTAGATAGAATAATTTCAATATGCAAGGCTAATAAAGCGGAGTTTATAGTTGACGCATACCCAAGTCAGTTGAAGGAATTTATAAAACGTGGCCCTCTTATGATAAAGCCAAATATTTCTGATGTGGAAGAGATGTTTAACACAAAGATTGAAGATGAAGAAAGCCTTATTAAATATGGAAGAAAACTTCTTCATATGGGAGCGAAGCATGCAATAATTTCCCTTGGCAAAGACGGAGCCTATCTATTTAGTGGAGACTGCGTCTACAGAGGTGAAGGTGTAAAGGGTGACGAAGTAAAGACTGAAGGCGTAAGAGACTCTATGATTGCAGGCTTTATTGCCACATATATAAGAACGGCGGACTTGGAAGAGTCTTTCAAAATTGCCATGTCCTGTGCCACCGCAACTGCCTTTAGCAAAGACTTGGCAAGGAGAGAGGACATAGACAAAATAGCAAAAGAAATTGTAGTTCATAAAAGATGTTAACTTTACCTAAGGTGCAAAATTGTAGTATCATTAATATAAGAAAAAAATTAGGTGGTTTATATGAATTTAAAAAAATCCAACAAATTTGCAATAGGAATTGCAGCAATCATATTTATAATTATCATTGCCATAATCTCGTCCTATGCGGTAAACAAGTCAGGTATAAGAAAGCTTGAAGAAGAGGCTATGGAATATATAAATGACGAAGACTTTGGTCCAGCTTCTTCCATATACTCTAGACTATACACAAAGACAGGGGATAAGACTTATCAAAAAAAGAGGGAAGAAACAACAAAGCTAAAGGAAGAGTCAAAAGTATATCATCAAGGTGAAACAAAACTTGAAGAAGCTGACTATTTTTCTGCCATAAAAATTCTTGCGAGAATAGATAGACAGGACTCAAGATATTATGAAAAGGCTAATAAAAAATTAAAAGAGGCGGAAGATAATATTATTTCGGAAGCGAAAAAGGCCATTGAAGATGACAATGTATACTTTGCATCTTCAATACTGAATGACTATTTGAAAGTAGTTGGAGATTCTGAAAAAGCAAATGAACTTCTTTCTAAAGTAAAATCACAAACCCCTGGAGAAGATGACGACGGAGAAGAAAGTAGCGATACAAATTCTTCAAAAGTTGAAACCGATGAACTTCCAGAAAGCCCAAAGAACTGGGTTGGAAAGACAGTGGAGATAAAGGCGCAAAGATCAAACTTAAGAGCAGAGCCAGACCTTAATGGAAAAGTTGTTGGCCTTGCAGTTAAGGGAGATGCAATAAAAATAAAGAAAATAAAAAATGATGGAAGCAGAATCTGGTGCTACGGAACTATTACCAAGGCAAAGGACGGTAAGCAAGTTGAAGCATGGATTTCTGGAAAACTTTTAAAATAAAAGAAACCCTATGACCATGGTCATAGGGTTTTTTATATGAAGGGGGGTGTGGATATGGATTATTCTCCCCAAAATTCTTTTGCGATTTTTTGTCCTTGGTCAATCTTAGCCCATTGTTCTTCAATAGTAAGTTCATTACCTTCGTCACATGAAGCAAAGCCACATTGATGTGAAAGGTATAGTCTATCCTTGTCTATTATTGAAGCTGCCTTTTCCAATAATTTCAAAGCTCTTTCTTCATCGTCAAGGGTATTTGTTTTACTTGATAATAGACCTAGAACTATTTCACAGTCTTTGTCTTTAAAAACTTCTAGTGCATCAATTGAGCCTGCTCTATAGTCGTCCCATTCAAGATAAAACCTGTCGTAGTTTTGCTTTTCTAAGAATAGATGTGCAATTGATTCATAAGTTCCGTCGCTTGCAGATCTTGATTCATAATTTCCTCTACAGTTGTGGGTGTAAACTTTTAGACCAAGCTCATGACCGTATGCAATAACGTCGTTATTTAGGTTGATAAATTCATAGGCCAAGTCTTCGCCTGGTTTTTCAGTATTTTCTGAAATTGGCGCATTGTTATTGTCATCGGAGAAAATTTCCCATAAGCAGTCATCAAATTGAACTATTTCTCCACCGACTTCCTTAAACTCTTTCAAGAAGTCCTTATAAGACTGTTTTAAATCTTCTTTAAATTCTTCTACCTTTCCGTCGTAGTATCCACCATTTAAATTACCAAATAGTGCTTGCTCTCCAAACACATGGGATGGTGAAGGGATACATTGTTTTACAGCCCTATCTCCAGCAAGGCTTTTTAATCTTTTGAAGTGGTCTATAAATGGATGGTTCTTTCCATTTAACTTATCGGTAATTTTTATTCCAATATCTTTTCTTGTTTCATAAACTCCAGTGTTGCCCTTGTCCCTAAAAAGGTATCCAGATTTTGCAAGATGCCTTTCAACACCATGAAGACCCCACACAAAGTCAAGATGCCATAGGGATTTTGAAAACTCTCCATCTGTTATTTCCACAAGGCCATGTTTCTTTTGTTCTTCAACTACATTAGCAATTTCTCTGTCTTCTTCTTCCTTATAACCTTTAATTTCATCGTAGAATGGATATGTTATATCATCCCTCTTTTTAATTTCTTCCTTGAACTTTAATAGTTCTTCTCCTCTTAGTAATGATCCTACTGTTAAAAATCTTTTGCTCATAATTAGCTCCTTTATAAAAAATATTTTTAGAAATAAAAGGTTGAGGGCAAAATTTATATAAAAAAAACTTCATCCTTAAAAAGGACGAAGTTACTCGCGTTACCACCTTAATTTTATATCAATCTCACAATTAATAACTCTTCAGGTACAAAATTATACCCTATCGCTGTAACGTGCGCACACGGATTGTCTTAAATATTCGGACAACCAACTTAGAGGCCATTTTCAGTTTTCTATTACTCAACTACTTTCACCATACGTAGTCTCTCTGTGCAGCTTTTCAAAAACCTACTTTTCTCATCAACGTTTTTATTTCTAAATTCATTATAGAGACCGTTTTTGTTTTTGTCAAATAAAAAATTAAAAAATTTTTTGTCATTTCATAAACGTTTCATAAAACTCTTGTAAGATATGTTTGTAATCAAAAATGAATTACAAAAATTTACTTACGAGATTTAATGCGGAGGAACAAAATGAAAAAGAATTTATTAAAAAAGGCAACTCTTCTACTTGCAGTAACTTTAACCATTACAGCAGTGGGATGCCAAAGAAGAGGAAATACAAAGGGAAGTGCAGCGGGACAAGCTATTGACCCAGGCAAGGCGGGAATGTCCACAGATGCAAAGGGACAAAACGAAACTTTTAAACCGGCAGACTATGGAATTGAAGCAAAGGACGAATATGTTTATGAATTTTTAGGACTTAAGTTTAAACTTCCAGAAAATATTAAAACTGAAATCAAAAATAAAAACTTAAACATGTCCGACGATCAAAGCCCAATAGACAAAGAATTAAAATATGCAATGTTAACTTTTAGCAAGATGACAGAAGAACAAAAAAATGCTGAAGTTAATAAAATGGGTGACGAACTTGAAAAGTGGCAAGAAGAACTTGAAAGAGTTGCTACCATAGGAATGTTTGAAAAGGGAATGTCTGAAGAAGAAATTTCTAAAATAACTAAATGTGACAGCCATAAAAAAATTGGTGAATCATCAGATGGCAAATACGAATACTACTTAAGTGTTAAAGAGGGAAGCGAATTTGCAAAGGAATTTGAAAACACAGAAATTGAAGTCATAGACAAAAAAGAAAGACCAGAAAATGGCTTTGTACTACAAGAAAAAACTGACTTAGAAGGAACAGTACCTTTTAGTGGTGGTTCTGTTGAAGACATAAGTAGCGTTGTTACAAAGGACATTAACGGTAAGGAATTTTCAAAGAAGGACTACGAAAAATACGACCTTACCATGGTTAATGTGTTTGCAACATGGTGTACAGCTTGTATAAAAGAAATCCCTGACCTAGTGGAACTTCAAAAGGAAATGAAGGACAAGGGCGTTAACGTAGTTGGAATTGTAACTGACACTATGGATGACGGTGGCGAAAACAAAGACGCCATTGCAAAGGCAAAGACTATTCAAGAGAAGACAAAGGCAAATTATCCATTCCTAATGCCAGACAAGTCTAACTTCAATGGAAGATTAAATGGAATCCAAGCTCTACCAGAAACTTTCTTCATTGACAAAAATGGAAAGATTGTTGGAGAAACCTACTCAGGTTCACATGATTTAAAAGCTTGGAAGAAGATTGTAGAAAAAGAATTAGAAAATTTAAATAAATAATTATGAAAGAAAAGTTTTTAAAGAGCCGAGTTACAAGCTTTGCTATCTTAGCCATTGGTGCTTTTATGATTTACTACGGTTACAGCACTGGAGAAGCGAAGGTTGTACTAGAAAAGGCAATAAGGATATGTATGGAGTGTATTGGAATTGGATAAAACAAATAGAAATAAGAAAAATAAATATAAAATACACGACTCTATAAGACATATTTTTCAGTCATGTTGGTTTCTAATAACCAACTCCTACTTCGAAGGATATAAAACCGGAAAAATTTACGGTGGGAATTTAAAGAAGATTTGCGTTCCAGGCATGAATTGTTATTCATGTCCTGGGGCCAAAGGCTCCTGTCCCATAGGGTCGCTACAAGCAGTTTTAGGAAATTCAAATTTTAAATTTAGTTACTACATAGTTGGATTTCTATTTTTTATAGGAGCACTAGTTGGAAGATTTGTATGTGGATGGCTATGTCCCTTTGGACTAGTTCAAGACCTTTTATACAAAATTCCATTTTTCAAAAAGATAAAAACATTTAAGTACGACAAGCACTTAAGAAAATTAAAATATGTAATTTTACTTGTCTTTGTAATATTATTACCTTTGTTTTTAGTCGATGTTTTAGGACAGGGTTCGCCATTTTTCTGCAAACTAATCTGTCCAGTGGGAATGCTTGAAGGTGGAATACCCCTTGTGTTACTTAACAAGACCATGAGGAGTGCAATCGGATTTTTATACTATTGGAAGGCTACAATTTTAATCATAACAATATTACTTTCAATTATGATTTACAGACCCTTCTGCAAGTACATTTGTCCCCTTGGAGCAATTTACTCAGTATTTAATCCCATATCGGTATTTAGATATAAGGTCGATAAAGACAAATGTATTAATTGCGGTAAATGCAAAAGAGTTTGCCAAATGAATGTAGATCCAGTGAAAAATTGTAATCACTTAGAATGTATTCGATGTGCAAGATGTAAAAATGCATGTCCAGTACAGGCTATCAACTATAAATTCAAAAATTAAAGGAGTTTACATTGTTTAAAAATGCTTTAAGATATGTTACGAGAAAAAAGAATCGTACAATTATCGTCTTTATTATTTTAACAATCGTGCTTTCATGTCTATACTCTAGTTTAAGTGTGTTGAAGTCCAGTGGGAAGATGGAAGAGTCCCTTTACAAAACTTCCAACTCCTCACTGGCACTCACACGAAAGGACAATGGACATTTTGAAGCAAATCAGTTTAAAGACATTGGAAAAATAAAAGAAATTGACGAAGTGGTGTACCAATACTTTGGCCTTGCAAAACCAAATGGAGCAAAGGTTGTGGAAGGGGAGCAAAAGGTTCAAAGGGAAGACCTACCAAGTGAATTTAAAAATATTTTGGCAGTGGAGGGAGCTACTAGCACAAAGAGAAATGTACTTTTTAGCAGTGGCGTGTTCACCATTAAAGAGGGACGTCACATCGAAAAGAGTGACGTAAACAAGGTGCTCGTTCACGAAGAGTTTGCAAAGAAGAATAATTTGAAACTCCATGATAAAATAGGTCTAGAATTTGTTGAAATTGGGAAAACCGAAGCAAATAAAGAAGAGCAATTTGAAATCGTTGGAATATTTTCAGGAAAGAAACAGGAAATGTACACTGGAATGTCTTCAGACTTTAGCGAAAATAATATTTTTGTTGACTATGAGGGAGCTCAAAAGGCCATAGGGAAAAGTGGTGACAGTAAAATTGTAAATAAAATTTCGTTATTTTCAGAAACTGCGGACAAGATGAAATCTGCAATGGATAAAATAAAGGCAATTGACGCACCATGGGAAGATTATAATTTAGAAAAGGACTCAAACGCCTTTGAAGAAGCCCTTGAATCTGTTACAGGAATAAAACATATAATAAAGATAATGACCTATGCCATAATGATTGGTGGAGTTGTGGTACTTTCTCTAATACTAATACTTTGGTTAAGGGAGAGGATCTATGAAATAGGAATACTTTTATCCATCGGTGTGAGCAAGGCAAAAATAGTAGGACAGTTTATACTGGAACTTTTATTTATTTCAATACCTGCAACGGTTTTTTCACTGCTATTTGGTAACATCATGCTAAGTCAAATAATCGGTGGCTTTATAAATTCAGAAGGTGCTGGTGCTGTTACAGATAGCATGCTAAAGGGTGGAAACTTTACAGAAAGCCTTATTACTTTTTTACAAAGCTATGGAATACTCTTAAGCATTATCATACTATCAGTTTTAATTGCATCTTTAATGATTTTAATAAAGAAACCAAAAGAAATATTATCAAAAATAAGTTAGGAGAATGGAATGGACGTATTAGAAATAAAAAATGTAACATATAGTTATGCAAATTCAAGGGAAAAAGTTTTGTCCTCGGTAAATCAAAAGTTTGAACTTGGACAATTCTATGCCATAATCGGTAAGTCGGGAACGGGAAAGTCCACACTGCTTTCACTACTAGCAGGTCTCGACAAACCGAAGAGCGGAAAGATTTTATTTGAAGGTGAAGACATAGAAAAAAAGGGATATAGCAATCACAGAAAGAACAATATCTCACTGGTTTTTCAAAACTATAACCTAATTGACTATCTTTCACCACTGGAAAATATAAGACTTGTAAACAGCAAGGCATCTGAAGACATCTTATTAGAGCTTGGCCTTGATAAGAGTCAAGTAAAGAGAAATGTTATGAAACTTTCCGGTGGACAACAACAGAGAGTTGCTATTGCAAGGGCGTTAGTGTCAGAGGCTCCAGTAATCTTAGCCGACGAACCAACTGGAAACTTAGACGACGGCACCGCGGGAGAAATAATCGACGTGCTAAAAAAACTTGCTAAGGAGAGAAACAAATGTGTAATAGTTGTAACTCATAGCAAGGAAGTTGCCAAGGCGGCGGATGTTGTGCTAGAACTTGATAATAAAAAATTAAAAGAGATAAGAAGAAACTAGGAGGTATAGAATTGATTAGAAATGCTTTTGCATATGTAACAAGAAAGAGTTTGAAATCATTAATAATCCTTTTGGTTATCTTAGCCATGTCAACACTGAGTCTAATCAGTTTATCCATAAAAGATGCTACAGATAGAGCCTCAGAAGAGACCTTTGGAAATATTACAAATAGTTTTTCCATGGAGATAAATAGACAGGTTAACATGGGAACACCAAGGGGTGGCGGTAATGTTAAAGGCGAAGATATAAAAAAGATAGCTGAGTCAGAGGATATTGACGGCTATGTTAAGAGGATTAACAGCGTTGCAGACCTAGTGGACCACGATATTATAGAAACAGATGAAACCCGTGCAGGTATGTCTGAAGAAAGAGCAAAGAACTTCGGAAGAACTGTTATGCTTACAGGAGTTAATGACTCATCAAAGGAAACTAAATTCGTTTCTGGAGCATATAAATTAGTTGAAGGTAATCACTTAGAACCACAAGACAAAAATAAAATTTTGATGCATAAGGACTTGGCTGCAAAAAACAATTTAAAAATTGGGGACAAACTAAAAATAAAATCCAATCTATTTGATGCGGACAACGAAAAGGGTGCCGACGAAACAGTAGAAGTTGAAATCAAAGGGCTATTCGATGGACACAATGAAGGTGGAGTAACTGCAGCACAGGAATTATACGAAAACACTTTAATAACAGACATTGACACAGCTGCAAAAGTCTATGGCAACACAGAAGACACAGCAGTGTACCAAGATGCCACATTCTTCGTAAAGGGAGACAAGGACCTAGACAAGGTTATAAAAAATCTTGGTAAGCTCGACATCAACTGGAGAGAGTATAACCTAATAAAGAGTTCATCAAACTATCCACTACTACAACAATCAATCTCAGGCATCTATGGAATCGCAAATAAATTATTTGCAGGCTCACTTATATTTGCTGGAATTGTTGTTTCGTTGCTACTACTATTGTGGATGAACGCAAGAAAGAAAGAAATTGCAGTACTACTTTCCCTAGGAATTTCCAAGGCAAAGATATTTGGACAATTTGTAATTGAATTACTATTTATTTCCATACCTGCCTTTATAGGTTCCTACTTCCTTGCAGATTACACAGGCAAGATGATCGGAAATAATATATTACAAAAAGTTACAGGCGACATCGCAAAGCAAGTTGCAAAACAAGCTTCATCTAGCCAGCTTGGTGGAGGTGCAGAAGTTGACGGATTTAACAAGACACTTACAAGCCTAGATGTAAATATAATGCCAAAGGCTGTGGGTTATGTAGTTATATTTATGTCCCTTGTACTTTTAATTTCACTTGTAATATCATCTACAAAAATTTTAAAGAAAAATCCTAAAGATTTACTAATAGATACAAATTAAAAAGTCGGTGCATTGCACCGACCTTTTACATTTCCAAAAGTTCATCCACTGATTCCCTAACATTATCCACATCACAAAACATTGGATCTAAATGTGTTAAAAAGTGCCAGTCATTATTATCTTTTTCTTTATACAATATGGCTTCGCCGTCTTCTGAACCGAAGTAGCTTCTTGAAACTTCGAAACCCTTTTCTTCTAAGTAGCTCTTTGCTTCGTCAAAAACCTTCTCACGGTTTTCAATATAACTTTTCACGTCGCTATTTTCAATGGCGTAGGCATCCACTCTTGTAACTCCGTCCACTAGTCCACTTCCAGGCTTTGACAAGTTTGGAATTTCCTTCCAATAGATATCTATATCCCCTTCGCCAACAAACATAAATTTTGTAATTGGAACAATATTATTATTAAATTCCAATTCCAAATAGTTTGGTATGGTGTCTAAATTTATTGATTCATATAAAAATCCATCTTCCTCAACACATCGATAGCCTTCAAGCTTTGAAATAAATTCTCTGCCCTCTTCAACGCTGTTAAATGTTGCAAGTTCAATTGAAATACCTTCTTGGTACAATTCTAAAATATACATATTAACTCCTTTCATTAAGACAATTCTATTTTAAAAATAAATTTTTTATTGTCCTTAGATACATCATAGTTCAAATTATAATTTAGTAAAAGATTTCTAACTATATATAGTCCAAGGCCGTTGCTATTTTCTTTGCTAGAATTAAATTCCACATTAAAAATTCTGTCAATGTCAAAGTCACTTTCAAAATTATTTTCAATATAAAACCAATCGTCAACAACGCCTATGTTAATAAAGCCACCTTCTTTAGTGTATTTTACAGCATTGCTTACAAGATTTGATAAAATAATTTTAAGTGCTGATCTACCAATATAAATTTCTTCATCTGCAATCCCGTTTTTAATGGCAATATTTTTTTGGCTTGCCATGACCTTATACTTTTCTAAAACATCTTTTAAAAAATCATTGATTCTTAAGGTCTCTTCATCGTCCTTTAAGTGTTCCAGTGAAGAGATGGAAAGTATTTGTGAAATGTTTTGGTTTAGTCCATCAACAATTTCAATGCAGTTATCGATGTAGTAGTCTCTGTCTTTATACTTTCCAATATTGAATTTCATATTTTCAAGTATTATCTTTAGACTTGCCAGTGGAGTTTTAAGTTCGTGGGAAGCTCCTCTAAAGAAGTCGTACTTCAATTTTTCTAGCTTTAAAATCTCTTTATTTTTAATTTCTAAGTCGTCAATGGAATCAAGGAGAGTAAAATATAAATTATTAATCTGATCCTTTAGTTCTCCCACTTCATTTTTAGAGTCCACATTTAACCTTGCACCTTCATCAAGCTCCATCATTTTATCAGTAACATTTTTAATTTCTTGAATATTATTCTTTATGGCCTTTGCATATATCAAAGATACAACTATTGAAAATAGAAATGAAATTGAAAGGGAAAAGGGTAAAAACTTCAAACTAAGTTCTTTGGCATCCTTTTTCATGTTTGCAGTGGAAAGGAATTGTACAAATACTTTTTTATAATCTTCTAAAGTAATTTCTCTTTCCTCGATGATTAATGAATTGTTGTCACTACTTGGGTCGATGCCAATATTATTTTCAATGGGAACTTCATTGTCCTTTACATTGTCATTCACAAAGGCCTTTATGTCGCTGCTCTTGGAATAAAAATCCAGTGACTGCTTTACTGAAGCTAGGTCCTTGCCGTTTAAGTTTGCAGAGATTTCGTCTGCCTTTTCAGTAATCTCTTCCTTTCTCGTTTCCAAATAGGTCTTTGGAAAGATAAAAAACACCAGTGAATGGATTAAGAGAATTATTACTGCAAGAACGGAAAAAATCTGTATAAACATTTTAGGAAATATTTTTAAATTTTTCATTTTCTCTCCAATTTATATCCAACATTTCTTATGGTCACAATGCAGTCAAGCTCTAGCTTCTTTCTAAGCTCTTTAATATACACATCTATAACTCTGTCAAAGGGAATCTCGTCAGTTTCCTTCCACACATTATCTATTATCTGTGATCTTGTTAGGGCTTGCCCTTGGTTGTCTAACAGGTACTTAAGTATCTCAAGCTCCTTTGCATTCATATCCACTTCCTTGCCACGAAGCTTTGCAGTGTAGCTTGTGAAGTTTACTTCAGTGTCGCCGTATTCAAACTTCTCCGCTGAGCCGGAATATTTTTTTATTAGTGAGTCCACCCTAACCTTTAGCAGTGGTAACGAAAAGGGCTTTTCAATATATCCATCTGCCAAATTTGTAAATGCATCAATTTTATACTCTTCATCACTAAAGGCAGTTAGAATTAAAATTGGCAGTTCACTTTTCTTTCTAATCTCCTTTAGCACATCCAGTCCATTTATATATGGTATCTGAATGTCCAAGATAACAAGGTCTATGCTAGAGTCAAATTTTTCTAAAGCCTCTTTGCCGTCGGCAGCCTCTTCCACCCAGTACCCAAACTCTTTTAAATATTCACTTACCCCTTCTCTTATAACTTGATCATCTTCTACAATGAGAATTTTCATAAACTCCTCCAATTGATTTGTTGCTTTAATTATACTAAATTTGCTTAGATGAAGAAAACTATTCATTTACAAATCTATTTAACATGGATTTAACAAATCTCTACTTTCCATTTAACAAAGCCTTGTTATATTGTACTTACAATAAAGTTGGAGGTAAAAAATGAAAGGGAGATTTAAATTTTTAGGAATTTTATTAGCAGTAACATTATTATTCACTGCATGTGGTAAAGGTGGTTCTGATACAGAATCAACAGAAGGTGCTGGTAACGAAACAACAGCAACAGAAGAAGCTTCAAATAAAACTACTGGTGGAATGGAAGGAATGATTTCCGTTGTATCAAGAGAAGAAGGTTCAGGAACAAGAGGAGCTTTCGTAGAACTAGTTAAAGTAGAAGATAAAGATGGAAATGACGCAACATCAGTAGAAGCTGTTATTCAAAATAATACTGAAGCAGTGATGACAACAGTATCTGGTGAAAAATCAGCAATCGGATATATCTCACTTGGTTCACTAAACGACACAGTTAAGGCTCTAAAAGTTGATGACGTTGAAGCAACTGCTGAAAATGTAGCAGATGGAAGCTACAAGATAGCAAGACCATTTAATATCGTTACAAAAGAAGAACCTACTGGAGCAGAAGCTGACTTCATTGGTTTCATTCTAAGTGAAGAAGGACAAAAGATTGTTGAAGAAGAAGGCTATGTAAAAAGCCCTGAAGCAAAGGACTACACTCCAGATGAAAGTGCATCAGGCTCAATTGCAATAGCAGGTTCTTCGTCAGTAACTCCAGTAATGGAAAAATTAGTTGAAGCTTATAAAAATGTAAATCCAAATGTTAAGATTCAAGTAAACATGTCCGACTCAACTACAGGCGTTCAATCAGTAAAAGATGGTATCGCACAAATCGGTATGGCATCAAGAGAACTTAAGGACAGCGAAAAGGATTTAAATAAAGTTGTTATAGCAATGGATGGTATTGCTGTAATTGTTAACAAGGACAACAGCTTAGATAGTATTTCAATGGACAATTTAAAATCAGTTTATCTTGGAGAAATTGAAAACTGGGAAGACGTAAAATAGAGTGATAATATGGTAGATAAAAATAGAAAAAAGTTTTATATAAAAGAAAATGCTTTTAAGTATGTGGCTCTGGTATCCGCATGTGCATCAATACTAGCGGTAATTGTAATTTGTTTCTTCATCTTTTCCAGAGGGCTACCTACTATAAAAGAGATTGGAATAAAAAACTTTATCTTGGGGACTAAATGGTCCCCTACTTCAAGTCCTCCAAGTTTTGGAATACTTCCATTTATTGTGTCAAGTTTCTATGTGACACTGGGCGCAATACTAATTGGAGTTCCAACAGGACTTTTCACAGCTGTATTTATGGCAAAGTACTGCCCAAAGAAATTACATTCAACATTCACTGCGGGAATTAATTTAATGGCAGGTATTCCATCAATCATCTATGGTTTTTTTGGACTTACATTGGTGGTGCCACTAATAGCAAAGTTTATAAGTGGCAATGGCCTTACCATGCTTGCTGCAATTATAATTTTGGGGATAATGATACTTCCTACAGTTATATCCCTTTCACAAGCTGCCATTAACTCGGTTGACGAAAGTTATTACGAAGGAGCCATAGGCCTTGGTGCAACAAAGGAGAGGGCAATCTTTACAGTTGTGCTTCCAGCGGCAAAGTCAGGAATACTTTCTGCAATTATTTTAGGAATGGGCAGAGCCATTGGAGAGACCATGGCGGTAATATTAGTTGCCGGTGGACAACCGAGAATGCCTAGGGGACTATTTAGAGGAGTTAGGACACTAACAATGAACATAGTTATGGAAATGGGTTATGCGGCAGAACTTCATAGAGAGGCGCTCATAGCAACGGGTGCGGTGCTATTCATATTCATACTACTAATCAACCTATTGTTTGTAATTAGTAAGAACAGGGGGATAAAGCATGACTAGATCATCAAAGATATTAAAATTTTTCGTATATTTCTTTTCCATACTAACCCTTTTAAGTTTGGTATTCGTTGTGGCCTTTGTACTTATAAGGGGAGTTCCGCATCTTGAGCCACAGTTATTTTCACTTAAATATACCAGTAATAATGCGTCCATGTTTCCAGCCATAATAAATACTTTAATTATGGTGCTACTGTCTTTAATCGTGGCAGTACCCCTTGGAATAATGACTGCAATTTACTTGGCGGAGTATGCAGATAAAGAAAATAAAATCGTTAAGATAGTAAGAGTAACAGCGGACACTTTGTCAGCAATCCCTTCAATAGTCTATGGACTTTTCGGAATGCTTTTCTTCGTTTTATATTTAAAATGGAACGTATCAATACTTGCTGGGGCAATGACAGCTGCAATCATGATACTTCCACTAATAATGAGAAGTACGGAAGAGGCGCTTATTGCCATCCCACAATCCCTTAGGGACGCAAGCTTTGGACTTGGGGCAGGAAAGGTTAGAACCATAGTAAGAATTGTACTACCTACAGCCATGCCGGGAATCCTTGCAGGGGTAATCCTTGGTATAGGAAGAATCGTTGGAGAAACTGCTGCACTATTATTTACATCGGGAACAGTTGCAGAAGTCCCGAAAAAGATTGTTGGCCCCGCTTCTGGTGGTAGAACTTTGGCCCTACACATGTATGCACTTTCATCGGAAGGGCTAAAAGTAAACCAAGCATATGCAACAGGGGTAATACTTTTGGTTTTAATATTACTAATTAATGGGCTATCAACTTTAATGGCGAATAAACTTGGAAGGAATAAATAGATGAACAAAACGAAAATAAAAATAGAAAATTTTAATTCATATTATGGTGACTTTCACGCCATAAAAAATGTTAATATGGAAATAAAAGAAAATGAAGTTACGGCTTTCATAGGACCTTCAGGCTGTGGTAAATCAACTTTGCTAAAAAGTTTAAACAGAATGAATGACCTAGTTTCGTCCTTTAAAAAAGAGGGTAACATATACTTAGATGGCCAGGAGATTTTTACAGAAATGGATGTGTACGAACTTAGAAAAAGAGTCGGAATGGTTTTTCAAAAGCCAAATCCATTTCCCATGTCAATTTATGACAACATTGCCTATGGACCTAGAACCCATGGCATAAAAAATAAAAAGCAGTTGGACGAAATTGTTGAAAGGTCACTAAGACAAGCTGCAATTTTTGATGAAGTAAAGGATAAGTTAAATAAATCTGCCTTAGCACTATCTGGTGGACAGCAACAGAGAATCTGTATTGCAAGGGCAATGGCGGTGGAGCCAGAAGTTATTTTACTAGATGAACCAACTTCGGCATTAGACCCAATTTCTACATCAAAGATTGAAGAACTGCTTGACGATATGAAAAAAGAATTTACCATCGTCATAGTTACTCACAACATGCAACAGGCTACCAGGGTTTCTGACAGAACGGGATTCTTTTTGCTGGGAGACTTGGTTGAGTTTTCCGATACGGAAAGCATGTTTAGCGTTCCAAAGGACAAGAGAACAGAAGATTATATTACAGGACGTTTCAGCTAGGAGGAGAAATGAGAAGTAAATTTGATGAACAATTAAACACCCTAAATGAAGAACTTACAGAGATGGGCGAACTCATTTCAGATAGAATCGTAGATGCCATAAAGTCATTTAGACATAGAGACTTGGTAAAGGCTAAGTTTATTATGGAAAATGATTATGATGTAAACGAATATGAAAAGAGAATTGAAGAAAGAGCCTTAAAGCTTTTACTAAGACAACAACCGGTGGCAAGCGACTTAAGACTTATCTCATCTGCTCTAAAAATGGTTACAGACATGGAGAGAATCGGTGACCATGCAGTGGATATTGCAGAAATAGTAATGACAATTCCTGAAATTACTAAAGATAAAACGTATGACAACATTATGAACATGGCGGACCTTTCCATTGAGATGTTGAAGGAGAGCTTAAAGAGCTTCGTTACTGGAGATTTATCTCTAGTGGACAATATAAGACAGCATGACGACAAGGTGGACGAACTATTTAACAAAGTTAGAAAAGAAGTTATTCAAGAAATAAAAGACGTTGAAACATCTTCATCTGCCGAGTATGCAGTAGACATACTTATGACTGCAAAATACTTGGAGAGAATTGGAGACCATGCTGAAAATATTTCTGAATGGGTGGAATATTCAATAACTGGACAACATGTGGAACACTTGCCACATGGACATAAGTTGGGATAGATATGAGAACTATATATTTAGTTGAAGACGAAGACAATATAAGAGACTTGGTAATATACGCTTTAGAAAACTCCGGATTTAAAGCGAAGGGCTTTCCCGATGGTCCTCTATTCATGGAGGCCATTAAAAATGAAAAGCCCGACCTAGTACTACTTGATATAATGCTTGAAGGTATGGACGGCTACGAAATTTTAAAGACACTTAGAAGTGACGACAACTACAAAGACATACCAATCATAATGGTCACTGCCAAGGATGAAGAGATAGACAAGGTAAGAGGTCTCGATATGGGAGCAGACGACTATGTCAATAAGCCCTTTGGTGTTATGGAACTAATTTCAAGAATAAAAGCAGTTCTTAGACGCTATGGCAAAAGTCAAACCGAAGAGACAGAAGATAAAATAATATTTAGAGATATTGAAATGGATTTATCCAAAAGAGTTGTCAAGGTTGCTGGAGAAAAGATAAAATTAACCTACAAGGAGTTTGAACTACTACATTATTTAATTGAAAATAAAAACATAGTCCTTTCAAGACAAAAGCTCACAGAGGAGATATGGGGCTTTGACTACGAGGGAGAGACAAGAACCATCGACGTTCACATAAGAACCTTACGACAAAAGCTTCAAAGGGAAGATTATATTGTAACGGTTAGAAATGTAGGTTATAAAATCGTAGACGGAGAATAAAATGGATAAGAGCATTTTGAAAAAACTTGGGCCAATATACCTTGGTCTGTTTTTGCTGTTTAAAATATTATTTGATTACATTTTAAAGGCGAGTAAAGATCTGGTTTTAATATCAGGTCTTATTTTGCTGCTCTGTGCTATTATTAATTACTTCTTACTTAAAAATCAAAAGGCAAAGTATAATCCTAAAAATATTTCTGCCATAATTATTTCTGAAGTGTTTAACGACGACAATCTAGATGTAAATTACGATGATGATATAAGAAAACTTTTAGATATTTTGGAAAATGAAAAGGGAAACTCAATGTTTTCCATGGCACAATACAAAACCATGGAAAAACTTCGCTCAGAGTTCTCCGCTAATGTAACCCACGAACTAAAAACGCCCCTCACATCTATAATCGGTCACGCCGAGATGATACACGAGGGCATTGCTAAGGACGAAAAGGCAAAGGAATTTGCGGGAGTAATCATTGAAGATGCAAAAAAACAACTGGAACTCATAACTGATTTAATTGCCCTGTCCAAGTACAACGGCAAGGAAGAAGTTAACATGGAAATAACGGAATTTGACTTAAAGACATTGGCGGAAGAGTGCATTGAAGATATAGAGAACATGGCGGGAGTTAAAAAAATAAAGATCAGAACGGACTTGGACCCTGTCATTGTCAATGCAGATAGAGAAAAGATAAAAAGTTTAATCAGTAATCTCCTAACCAATGGAATAAAGTACAACAAGGTTGGTGGAGATTTAAAAATAACAGTGTACTCCAATTTAGAAGATGCAGTTATAAGAGTAAAGGACAATGGCATCGGCATTTCTGATTCAGATAAAAATAGAATCTTCGAAAGGTTTTATGTTGCCGACAAGTCTAGAGGGAAAAATTCAGGAACGGGCCTTGGCCTTTCCATAGTAAAACATATTGCTCTTGCTCACAATGGAACCATAAAGGTAAAAAACGCCCAAGGTGGTGGATCTGAATTTACTTTTACATTTCCAAAAGAAAGACCAGAGTAATTTCTATCAAATAAATTTATTTTTTAATTTCTCATCTTTTATCTTTATACATTTTGCAATTCAGTATATAATTGAGTCATAAATATAAAAGGTGATTGTATGAAATGTAAATTTTGCAACGAAGAATTACAAGAGGGCTATAAATTTTGTACAAATTGTGGAATGCCCATAGATGAAGAGAAAAAGGATGAAGCTTCCGAATACTTTGAAGTTGTAGAAAATAAAAAAGAAAAATCGAAATATGATTTCAGTGAATTTCTTGGAGACTATAAAAGGGAAGAAGAGAGACAAAAGGAAGAGAGCAAGAGTAAGAGGCCCGTGTTTGAAAAGGACTTTACCGACAGCTTAAACACTAAAGATGTAAAGAGTTCTTTGGAAGATGACCTAGAGGATACTAAGAAGAGAAGGCTCTTCGAAAGAACAAATTATAAATTGTTTCAAGAAATGAAAAAAGATAAATATAATAACTTTCATGAGGAGCAAAGTAGTTCTCCTTACTTTGCCGAGAGCAAAAGGGAAAAGCCTAAAAAAGAAAAGAGAGTTAAGGAAGAAAGAGTAAGAGACTACGAAGTGAGAGATGACTTTTCCAATGGATATGTGCCTGAAGGCTTTGTGTCCAAAGAGGAATTAAAAGAAATTCGAAAGATAGATAGAAGAAGGACTGCCTTTCACTATTTATTCAACATCTTCATCATAGTCATTGCCGGTGCCTTTTCCTACTTTGCAGGAGAGACCATACAAAACTTTTTAGGAGATAGATTTGGAATATTCCATGCCATACCACTGGTACTATTTTATGTAATGTTATTCTTGGCGTTGATATTTTTACTAGTGCCATTCTTTAAATGTAAAGGAAGAGCAAAGTTTCTACTTTTAATACTTTCCATTTTAATAAGTTGGACCTTAATTGGATGGATTATCCTTATGATTGTTGCAAGCCTTTCAAATAGAAAATGGAAAAAGAAGATTAACGAGATGCCACTTTAGTATTGGCAAAAAGTTATTCTTATGATAATATTATTTTACCTATGAAGAGAAATAGTACTTTAATAAAGCCTTTAGAGAGAAAGTGGTTGGTGAAAACTTTTGGTGTAGTTAGGGGAACCTGTCTTGGAGGTTGTAGTGAAAACTGCAGGGTTGTGCCTTATAGCTTATGAGTGATTATTAATTTAATTTAAAAGAAGTGGTACCGCGTAACCTTTCGCCTTCTGGTGGAAGGTTTTTTTATTTGAAATAAACATTAGGAGGAAACAAAAATGAAAATGTCTAAATTTTATATGCCGACTCTAAGAGAAGATCCGGCAGATGCAGAAATTGCAAGTCATAAATTGCTTTTAAGAGGTGGAATGATAAGAAGAAGTGCATCAGGAATCTACACCTACTTGCCAATGGGATACAGAGTTGTAAGAAAGATTGAAAATATTGTTAGGGAAGAAATGGATAACTTCGGAGCCCAAGAGATACTTATGTCTGCACTACAACCAAGGGAAATTTGGGATATGTCAGGAAGATGGGAGACCTTTGGTCCTGAGATGTTTAAACTTAGAGACAGAAACGACAGAGAGTTCTGCCTTGGGCCTACAGCAGAAGAGTACTTCACAGACCTTGTTAAGGGCGAGCTAAAGAGCTATAAACAGCTTCCACTAAACATCTATCAAATTCAACACAAGTATAGAGATGAAAAGAGACCTAGATTTGGTATAAACAGGTCCAGAGAATTTATAATGAAGGACGCTTACACCTTTGATACCAACGAAGAAAATTTAGAAAAAGCATATGAAAATATGTGGAAGGCATATGAAGTTATATTCGACAGACTAAAACTTGATTACAAGGTTGTAGCAGGTGACAGTGGTGCCATGGGTGGGAACCACTCCCACGAATTCATTGCCCTATCTGAAACCGGTGAAGGTGTAATCTTCTATAGCGAAGGTTCAGAGTTTGCAGCAACAGATGAAAAGGCTCCTGTGTACTATGAAATTAACGAAGAAGATATACAAGAGGAAGAACTTACAAAAGAATTTACGCCAAATTGTAAGACCATTGAAGACGTATCCAAGTTCACAGGGGTACCTGCAAGTCACTGTGCAAAGGCGGTTGACCTTATGGTTCAAGGAGAGCCAGTAGTAGTTATTATCCCTGGAGATAGAGAACTTAACATGGCAAAACTTGTAGGATTTTTAAAAGTGCCTGAACACGAAATTGAAATGATGGAAGACATAGACATCGAAAATAGATTAAACTCAGTAGCAGGATTTACTGGACCAACTTCAGACATTCCAGAAGACGTTAGAATTCTTATTGACGAAAGGGTTACAAAGATGAAAAATCTTGTAATCGGTGCAAACGAAAAGGACTACCACTACAAGAATGCAAACTTTAAGAGAGACTTTGATGGAGAAGTTGTTAAAGACCTTCTTATGATTCAAGAAGGAGATATTGACCCTGAAACTGAAATGCCACTTAAGTCTGCAAGGGGAATCGAAGTTGGAAATATATTCCAATTGGGACAAAAGTACTCAAAGGCAATTGACGCAAAGTTCCTAGACGAAAATGGAAAAGAACAATACTTCTACATGGGAAGCTACGGAATCGGAATCACAAGAACGGTAACTGCAATCATTGAACAAAATCACGATGAAAATGGAATCATCTGGCCACTTATAGTTGCGCCATACCATGCAATAATCTCTGTGCTTAACATTAATGACGAAACCCAAATGGAGCTGGGCACAAAACTTTACGAAGAGCTTAGACTAAAGGGCGTTGAAGTAATACTTGACGATAGAAAGGAAAGAGCGGGAGTTAAGTTTAACGACAGAGACTTAATCGGAATTCCACTTAGAATAACAGTTGGAAAGAGAGCGGCAGAAAATATAGTTGAGTACTCCACAAGAAGAGAAATGGAAAACAAAGACATTACCAGCGAAGAAGCAGTTGAAGAAGTAATGAAGGAGATTTCAAAATCCCTTAAGTGCCTAGACAGCTTCTATAGATAAATAGAACATTAGAAAGTGTCAGAAGAATCTTCTGGCACTTTTTTGCATTTATGCAACTTCTTCTATTAAATTTAAATTAAATAAGCGTAAACACACTAAATTTGGGTAGTTATAAGATAACATAAAAAATAGAGGTTGGTATGTATGAAAAACAGAATCGAAGAATTTAGAAAGCCTTTGGGACTGTCCCAACATCGTTTAGGAAAACGAGTAGGAGTTTCAAGAGTTAGTATAAACAAAATTGAAAATGAAAAAACAATTCCAAATTTAAAACTTGCAATACAAATTGCACAGACATTGGACAAATGTCTATATGAAGTTTTTGATTTAGATGGTACAGGAAACTATCAATGTCCATGTACTGATGATGAACACCATCATGATCATAAAGAAAAAATCTAAATGAAGAATTTGGATAAAACAAGCTCCCAAGAGGGCTTTTACATACCCCAATCAGAAATTATAAAGCATAGCCCATACCCAAGAAATATTACAGGCACCTGTGGCTACACCGCCGCCTGCATTCTATTAAACTACTGGGAGAATAGACGAGGAGGCTATATTCCTGAAAAGTTTTTAAAAAATGGCAAGCTTTTATTAAATGGATATAACTTGCAAGACGAACTTAGAAGCTTTGCAAAATTTGACAGGAGTTGGGCAAGAAGTATTAGCCACGCTATCAACAAATACCTTAGAAAATATGGACTAAAGGGTAGAGCTAGTTTCAATTTATTTAGAAGAGGCATTGAAAAGAGCCTACTAAAGGGCTATCCAGTAATTGCATTTGGATATATAAGAGACGAGAGCGAAAAGAATAAATATATATTTCATGCAGTAACCATCTATGGAAAAAAAGGTGACAAATACATTTGCCACTATGGATGGAGGGGCTATGAAGAAGTCCTGCTAGACAAAAAAATAATTGGATCCACAATGATATTTAATCCAAACTAAAACTAACACCTATGAGAAATTCATAGGTGTTTTATTTTAGCCATTTCCTTAAGTATATATGATATAATGATGAAAATGTCTTTGAAAAGACTTAAATAATAGGAAAACATTTTATACGGAGGACTAAATGAAAAAACTAATTAAACAAACCACAGCACTGACGCTGGCAGTTGTAATTGCAAGTTCCACAATTGGAACAAGCTTTGCAGAAGAAGCAAAGGAGACGAAAAAAGTTCCAACAGTAAAAGTAGAAAGACTTGCAGGAAAGAACAGATACGAAACATCAGTAAAGATTTCAAAAGAATACGCTACCCTTGGAGGTGAAGTCATAGTAGCATCAGGAGAAAACTATGCAGATGCATTATCCGGCTCACCACTATCAGGAGAAATTGACGCGCCAATACTTTTAACATCAGCAAAAGAAACACCGGCAATTGTAAAAGCAGAAATAAATAGAATTAACCCTGCAAAGACAATTGTCTTAGGAGGAACATCATCAGTATCAGACACACAACTAAGTGCATTACCAAATAGCCAAAGAGTGGCAGGAAAAGACAGAATAGAAACTTCAATAAAAGTAAACGAACTAAGAAAAGAAAATGTGACACTAGAAAAAGAATCAATCTACAACGCATTTAACTATCCAGATGCCCTATCAGCAGGCCCACTTGCAAGAGCAATGAAACTAGAACTAATACCAGTACAAAAAGCAAACTCTCCAAGCTATATCTTTGGAGGAACAAACACAGTTAAATATAGCGGAACAGTAGAAAAAAGATTTTCAGGAAGAGATAGATACGTAACATCCGTAGAAATAGCAAAGCAATTTGCAGAAGTAAACGGCGGAGTAAAAAAAGTAGTAATAGCATCAGGAGAAGACTACCCAGATGCATTATCATCATCAATCGTTTCAAAAGCAGAAAACGCACCAATACTTTTAGTTAGAAGCAATACACTTCCAGAAGAAGTAAGAAACTTTATGAAGGATAATAAGGTTGAAGAGGCTGTTGTTATTGGTGGAACATCTTCAGTTTCAAATGGTGTTGTTGAAGAACTAAAAAATGTTTATAAACCGAAAGCTCCTGCTCCAAAACCAATATCTAAGGATTTTAAATCTAAATTTAATAATGGTGAACAAGTATCCTTAGAAGCGATTGAAGCGGAGTTAATCAAACTTGTAAATAAACTTAGGGCGGACAATGGAGTTTCACCACTAGTTGTTTCTGAATTAAATAGAAAAGAGACAATGTTGCGTGCATCTGAAATGGCAGAGTATGGAAATATTGCCGTAAATGGAATTCCACATGTAAGACCTAATGGAACTTTCTTCTTCACTGCCTTTGAAGAGGGACTGGGCACTGGAGAAAATATAATTTACTTCATTACGAATTATAGAAATGGAAAACTTTATGCCGCAGCAAACTCTAGAGATTTTAATAATCCAGCCAATGTTGCAAAGTCATTTTTTGAACTGTGGTCTAACTCACCAGGCCATAGGGCAAATATGTTAAATCCTGAATTTAAAACAATGAATCTTGGCGTTCAAATAAATGAAAGTGGAAAGGGAGTTGAACCTGTTTATCCAAAGGCAAAGGGAAGCTACACCATGATAGGAGTTCAAATATTTAGTTCATATACAGATGATGAGATAATTGAACTTAGAAAAAATGGGCCAATTGAAATTGGTGAAATTTATTTTGAATAAAACAAGAGGTAGTGTATCAATGGATATGCTACCTTTTATTTTTTTAAAAAGATTAAAAACGAAATTTAATTTTAATTAATCAGTCACAACCAAGTTCACTTAACCCTTGAAATATCGTCGCTTTGCTGATATGATTAGTAATAATACCAACAGGAGGAAAGTATGGTTTCTTATAAGGATTTTGAAAAAGTTTTGCTTGATGAATTACAGCAGGCACTTGGTTGCACCGAACCTATTGCCATCGCTCTTTGTGCCGCTAAGATAGGAGATTATTTAACTGCAAAGCCTAAAGACATAGAGGTGTACTGTTCAAAAAATATTATTAAAAACGCTTGGTCGGTATTGGTACCAAACTCTCAAGGTATGAAGGGCATATTGACTGCAGTGTCCCTGGGAATTATTGGAGGGAATTCTTCAAAGAGTTTAAGAGTGCTTGAAGACATTAACGACGAAGATATTAAAAAAGCAAAGGAGCTAATTGAAAACAAAATTATAAAGACACATGTGGCAGAAGTTCCAAACATGTTATACATAAAAATAGATGCAGAAACTACAAATGAAAAAGTAACTGTGGTTATAGAAGACAGCCACGACAACTTTACATTTATTAAGATTAATGATGAAGTTATATTTGAAAAGGACAATGATAACAACATTAAAGAAGGTCAAGACAGATCATTTTTATCTGTAAGTAGCATTATAGATTTTGCGGACAATGTTAACCTAGAAGATATTCCAGAATTAATCGAAAGGCTGGACCTTCAAATTAAATCCAATATGGAGATTGCAAAGCGTGGACTTAGTGAAGACTATGGCGCAAAGATTGGTCAAATTATAAAAAAGACTTCAAAGGGAAGTATTGAAGACGAGATAAAGGCTATGGCTTGCTCTGCATCCGACGCCAGGATGGGTGGATGTTCCCTACCTGTGGTTATAAACTCTGGTTCAGGCAACCAAGGCATAACTACATCTGTACCTGTAATAGTGTTTTGCGAAAAGGAAAATATTTCAAAGGAAAGACTTTACCGTGCATTAATGGTTTCAAATCTAATTGCCATCTATCAAAAGTATTACATTGGAAAGCTGTCTGCATTTTGTGGTGCAGTGTCTGCTGGTTCTGCCGCTGCATGTGGCATAGGGTATTTAATTGGCCTTGAGGAAGAAAAAATAGAATCCATTCTTACTAACGCCCTTGCAACTTCTGGGGGAATTGTATGTGACGGTGCCAAGGCCTCATGTGCATCAAAGATTGCAGTGGCACTGGACAATGGTCTACTTGCCCTTGAAATGGCAAAGAGGGGTATCCAGTTTGAGCATATGGATGGAATTGTTGGAAGCTGTTGCGACACCACTGTGAAAAATATTGGCAAGATGGCCAGGGAAGGCATGAAGGACACTGACGACAAAATACTTGAGATAATGCTTGAGCAAAATTAATTAAATTTTTTTAGGATTTGGTATATAATAGTTATCAAATCCTATTTTATAAAGCAAAGGAAAGAAAGATGACATTAAGGGAAAAAGTATATAACTCCATAAAACTAGATATTGTTTCGGGAAAGTACAATCAGAATGATATTTTAAATGAAAAAAATTTGATGCTGAAGTACAATATAAGTAAGGCTCCCGTTAGAGATGCCCTTATTGAACTTTGCAATGAAGGTGTGCTCAGAAGCATACCCAGGCTTGGCTATGTAATGGTAAACTATTCTAAAGAGTACTTGGACGGAATTTTAAAATTCAGAGAATTTTTAGAGCCCACATACCTCAATGAGTACTGGGATAGAATTACCGACGATGATATTTTAAAACTTGAAAGCTTACATATGGAGCATTTAGAAAAAGCTTCCAGGGAGGATCCGGTTTCCTATTGGAACACCAATATGGATTTTCACTTGACTCTCGCTTCTTTTTATCATGATGAATACTTCTATGAGATATTGGAAAATGCATTTCAAAAACAAATGCTAGTTTTCTCTCAGTATTATTGGAACAGTTGGAAGAGGGAAGTCTTTGACATCTATAGCCATCATCACAGTGAATTTCTAAGTTATCTAAAAAACAGGGACAGGAAGAAGGCGGTTTTAGAACTTCGAAGAGATATTGAATATTTCATGAAGGGATAACCGCAGGTTGTTGACAAAGAAAAGAAAAGTTGTTAAAGTACTATTAAAAAATTACAAGATTATAGGAGGCGCATTATGAAATTTGTAGGAGAGGGCTTAACATTTGATGACGTATTACTAGTACCAAGAGAGTCACATGTTCTTCCCCACGAAACAGAATTGAAAACTAATTTGACTAAGAAGATTACACTAAATATTCCACTAATGAGTGCGGGTATGGACACTGTAACCGAGTCTAGAATGGCAATTGCCATGGCAAGACAAGGTGGTATTGGTATTATTCATAAGAATATGACCATCGAAGAGCAAGCTAAACAAGTTGATAGAGTTAAGAGATCTGAACATGGAATTATAACAGACCCATTTTATCTATCTCCTACAAATAGCGTTAAAGAGGCCCTTGATGTAATGGCGAACTACAGAATCTCAGGAGTTCCAATTGTAGATGGAGATATGACACTTGCTGGTATCTTAACCAACAGAGACGTTAGATTTGAAGAAGACCTAGATCAAGAAATCAAAAACGTAATGACTCCAAGAGAAAAACTTATTACTGGTAAGGAACACATTTCAATGGATGATGCACTTGAAAAGATGAAAGGTGCAAGAATTGAAAAGCTTCCTATAGTTAATGATGAGTTTAAATTAACAGGACTTATTACAATTAAAGACATTGAAAAATCTATCCAGTATCCAAACTCTGCAAGGGATTCAAATGGAAGACTACTTGTTGGTGCAGCAGTTGGTATTACAGCAGACATGATGGACAGAGTAAGTGCATTAGTTAATGCAAAGGTAGACGTTATTACAATAGACACAGCCCATGGTCACTCTGCAGGAGTTTTAAAAGCGGTTAAGAAAATTAAAGAAGCTTATCCTGAAATTCAAGTTATTGCAGGTAATGTTGCAACATACGAAGCAACAAAGGCTCTAATCGAAGCTGGCGCAGACTGTGTAAAGATTGGTATAGGACCTGGATCCATCTGTACAACAAGAGTTGTAACAGGTATTGGTGTACCACAAATCACAGCTATTATGGAAGCTGCTAAGGCTGCAGTAGAATATGACGTGCCAATTATAGCAGACGGTGGTATTAAGTACTCAGGAGATATTATAAAGGCAATTGCAGCAGGTGCCGACGTTATCATGGCCGGTTCACTATTTGCAGGAACTTCAGAAGCTCCTGGTGAAGAAGTGCTTTACGAAGGAAGAAGATACAAAGAGTATAGAGGAATGGGTTCCATCGGTGCAATGAAATCTGGTTCAGAAGACAGATACTTCCAAACAGGTACAAAGAAATTTGTTCCAGAGGGAGTTGAAGGTAGAGTTCCATTCAAAGGCCAAGTGGAAGATGTAGTTTACCAAATGATTGGTGGACTAAGAGCAGGTATGGGTTACATTGGAGCTAAGGACATTCCAGCAGTTAAAGAGAGAGCTCATTTCGTAAAAATAAGTTCAGCTTCATTAATCGAAAACCATCCACATGATATCTCAATAACAAAAGAGTCACCAAACTACTCAATCTTTTTAAAATAATTATTAAGCCCAAGGTAATCCTTGGGTTTTCTTTTTAGCTAATTAAAGCCTTATAAAAGGATTGTTAAAAGCAAAAAAATCCTTGACGACTACAATTAAACTTGATACTATGTATCCGTAACGAGTTCATGAAATTTCTTAATTTTGTGAGCGAAAGTGTACCTAGGGATCCGGGCAATTTGCACAGGACCAAGCGGTACGATACCCATACATAGGGTACACACCTGAGGGAAAAAAGCCCAGAGGGGTAGGTTTCGCTTAACCTACCCTTCTGGGCTCGTTTTATTTTCAAGGAGAAAGGTGATAAAAATGGCAAACATTAGACAAGGAAAGACAAAAGATTTTGTACAAGAAGAAGGAAGATGCTACTTTAAATTCAAAGACACCATGACAGGAACAGCAGATGGATCTTTTGACACTGGTGGTAACATGGTTGCAGGTTCTAAAGAGGGAGCTGGACTTGAAAGTTTAAAAGTATCAAAATACTTCTTTGAAATCTTAAAGGAAAAGGGAGTTAAAACTCACTACATCTCTGCAAACCTAGATGAAAGAACAATGGATATCAAAAAGGGAAAACTATTTGGTGATGGACTTGAAGTTATAACTAGATTTGTAGCGGTTGGTTCTTTTATCAGAAGATATGGTAAGTACGCCAAAGAAGGACAAAAACTTGACGCCTATACTGAAATCACTTTAAAAGACGATGAAAGAGAAGATCCTCTAATCACAAAAGATGCACTTGTTATGCTAAACATTTTAACAGCTGAACAATATGAAGAAATCGTAGCGCTAAATGTAAAAATTTCAAACATAATTAAAGATGAATTGAAGAAACATGGACTAGACCTATACGATATTAAATTTGAATATGGTATGGTTGATGGTACAGATGAAATTGTATTGATAGATGAAGTTTCCGGTGGAAATATGAGAGCTTACAAAGGCGACACATATATTGAACCACTTGAACTTTCAAAATATTTAGACATTAAATAAGAAAGAGTACCTAGGGATCCGGGCTACGCACAGGACCGAGCGGTACAAGGCCTTCGGGCTGACACCGAAAGGACAAAAGCCTGGACGGGGAGGTTTCGACCTTCCTGTTTGGGCTTTTTTATTTGAAATATGAAAAATAGGAGGAAAGATGAAAGTTACTTTAATAATGGGTTCGCTATCTGACAAGGAAATTGCAGATAAGGTTGTAAAAACATTAAAAGAGTTTGAAATAGATTATGAAGTTAGAGTTATCTCAGCTCATAGAGCCTTGGGAGAACTAGTTAGATATATGGACGAAACAAAGGAAGAAACTGGCGTGTACATTGGTATTGCAGGTATGGCTGCCCACCTTGCAGGGGTTATGGCAGGTTCAACCACAAGACCTGTAATAGGAGTTCCAGCAAAGTCAACAGCCCTTGAAGGCCTTGACGCACTTCTATCAACTGTTCAAATGCCAAAGGGAGTTCCAGTGGCGACAGTTGCAATAAATGGTGGACAAAATGCGGCGGTACTTGCTGCAAGAATACTAAGTCTTTCCGATGAAAAGCTTGCAAAGAAATTACAAGACTACAGGGAAGACATGGAACAAAAAATACTAGATAGCAAATACACATTCGAGGGTTAATATGTCAGGATTAATTGGAGTATACAGCAGAGACGGGGAACTAAATGTATTTCCTCATTTATATTATGGATTACACGCCCTACAACATAGGGGCCAAGCGGAGATGGGAATAAGTCTTTTCAAAGATAAAAAGATAAATGAGATAAAGGGCAAAGGACTTATCTCCGACAACATTACAGATGAAAATATATCAAGCATAAGTGGAGACAAGGGCCTTGCCCATTGCAAATATGCTTTTAAAGATGACGATGTAAATTCAAAGACAATGCCACTCATCTACGACATCGACGGCGAAGCTATGATTATAATTGATGGCAAGATAATCAACGAAGACTTCGAGATGAGAGAGCTTGTTATGAAATTAAAAAATAGAGAAAAGGGACTTTCAAAATACATTTCAAACCTAGAGGGAGCCTACTCAGTTATATATATGGACAATGAAAAGATGATTGCCTTTAGAGATGTGTATGGAATAAAACCACTTTCCATTGGAAGCACCGAAGATTTTATTGTTGTGGCATCAGAAACCTGTGCCATTGACACCATCAACGCACAAAATGTTCACCCACTAAGACCGGGAGAAATCTACATCGTAGATCAATACGGTGAGTCATCCCACTTTGCCAAGGAAAAAGACCATGCACTATGTCTTTTTGAACTTGTTTATATCGCAAGAGAGGACTCATACATCGACGAGCTTTCAGTTTATAAGGCAAGATACAATATGGGAGCAACCCTTGCAAAGGAAAATCCAGTTGACGCGGACATAGTAATTGGCGCACCGGACTCTGGTATGATTGCAGCCCTTGGGTATTCAAAAGAGTCGGGTATACCATATCAAAAGGGAATCGTAAGAAATAGATACATCGGAAGAACTTTTATAAATCCTTCCGCAGATATGAGAAACTTTTCCGTTCATCTAAAACTTTCTGCAATTAAACAAAACATCCGTGGAAAGAATGTCATTTTGGTTGACGACTCCATCGTCAGGGGAACAACCATAAAGAGAACTGTGGACATTCTTAAAAAGGCAGGAGCAAAGTCAATTCACATTAGAATTTCGTCACCACCGGTAATTGAAAATGAAAACCTAAGTATCGACATTCCCGACAAGAGAGACCTTATTGCTGCCAACAATACCATTGAAGAGATGGAAGAGATGTTAGGATGTGACTCATTAAGATTTTTGTCAATTGAAGGCATTAGAGAAGCCTGTGGAAATAGAAACTTTTATGAAAAATATTTTGGCGGGTATAACCCCCTTGAACAAAATAAATAGGAGGAAATATGTCAATAGATTACAAAGCAGCCGGCGTAGATAAAGAAGCTGGTTACGAAACGGTTAACCTTATTAAGGATATGGTAAAGAAGACCCATGATAAAAACGTACTAACAGATCTAGGTGGATTTGCAGGATTATTTGATATCGGCTCATTTAATTACAAAAATCCCGTACTAGTTTCAGGAACCGACGGAGTTGGTACAAAGGTACTTATTGCAAGGGAACTTGGAATAAATAACACAATTGGCCAAGACTGCGTTGCCATGTGTGTGAATGACGTATTATGCCAAGGTGCAAAACCATTATTCTTCCTTGACTACATTGGAACAGGTAAGGTTGTACCAGAGAAGATGGCACAAATCGTTGAAGGCGTTTCAGAAGGTTGTTATAAGGCAGGCTGTGCATTAATTGGCGGCGAGACTGCGGAGATGCCAGGAGTATATGCAGTAGACGACTATGACCTTGCTGGCTTTGCAGTTGGTATTGTAGACAAGGACAAAATTATTTCTGGTAGCAGCATTAGACCGGGCAATGTCTTATTTGGACTAAAGTCATCAGGAGTTCACTCCAATGGATTTTCATTAGTGAGAAAAGTTGTAGAGACTGCAGGACTAAAGTACAGCGACAAATTTGGTGACACAACCATTGGAGAAGCACTACTAGTTCCTACGAGAATTTACGTTAAGACCATGCTTTCCCTAATGGACGAAGTTGAAGTTAAGGGCATGTGCCACATAACAGGTGGAGGACTTTACGAAAATGTTCCAAGAATGTTACCTGAAGACACAAAGGCAAAAATAAATCTTAAGGACTTTGAAATCCCTGAAATATTTAAACTGATTGAAGAAAAGGGAAACATTGAAAGAGAAGAGATGTATAACACATTCAACATGGGAATTGGATTTGTGTTTGCAGTGGATGCTAAGGACAGCGAAAAAGTTAAAGCCTTCTTTGAAAACACCGATGAAGAACTTATAGAACTTGGCACTGTAGAAGAAGGCCATAGGGAAGTTTGCCTTGAGTACTAAAAATATTGCCATACTTGCATCGGGATCAGGCTCCAACGCCCAAGCCATAATAGATGCTTGTAAACAAAATGAAATTGCCGGGGTTGTTAGGATAATCATATCCGACAACCCTAAGGCATATGTGTTACAAAGGGCGAAAGAAAATAATATTAAAGCAGTTGTGGAAAGGGATTTTGAAAAAATAAAAAATCTCCTGGAACAAGAAAAAATTGACTTAATAGTTCTTGCGGGATATTTAAAAATTCTTCCAGAAGTCTTTATAAACCATTTTAATAATAAGATTATAAACATACACCCTTCACTAATCCCTTCATTTTGTGGCGAAGGGTTCTATGGCGAACATGTACATAGGGCGGCCATTGAAAGAGGTGTAAAAGTTTCTGGATGCACAACCCACTTTGTAAACGAGATTGCAGATGGAGGACCAATAATTTTTCAAAAGGTTGTTGAAGTAAAGCAAGGTGACGACTACAAGACCTTGGCTAGAAGAATTCTTGAACAAGAGCATCCACTACTTGTAAAAAGTTGTAAATATTTTTGTGAAGACAGACTGGAAGTAAAAAGACATATGGTATATATAAAGGAGAAAAAATGCGAGCATTAATTTCTGTTTATGACAAGGAAAATATAGTTGAATTTGCAAAAGGACTGGAAGATTTAGGATGGGAGATTATCTCCACTGGAGGTAGCTTTAAAAAATTAAAGGAAGCGGGAGTAGCTGTTAAAGAAGTTTCTTCCGTTACAAACTTTCCCGAAATACTTGGAGGTAGAGTAAAGACATTACATCCATTTATCCACGGCGGAATTTTATTTAGAAGGGATAACGAAGAAGATGTTAAAACACTAAAAGAACAGGGCATTGAGTCCATCGACATGGTTGTAAATAGCCTATATCCATTCAAAGAAGTGGTTGCAAATAGGTCAAGCCATGAAGACACAATCGAAAACATCGACATCGGTGGTCCATCTATGATTCGTGCCTGCGCAAAGAACTATAAACACTGTCTAATAGTTACAGACAAGAGTCAGTATGACGAAGTTATAAAGAGATTAAAAGAAAAGACAGACGATCAAGACTTCAGAATGAAACTTGCAAAAGAGGCCTTTCAATTAACTGCCACCTACGACAGTTTAATCGCCGACTACTTTAACACAAAGGCAGAAGAAGAGTTTCCTGAAAAATTAAACAAGTCATACGAATTAGTTCAAGAGCTTAGATATGGAGAAAACCCACATCAAAAGGCTGCCTACTACGAAGACTCAACACCATTTGGAAAGCTAGAACTAAAACAGCTTCATGGCAAAGAGCTTTCATATAATAACCTAAACGACTTAACCGGTGCTTTCAAAGCCAACAAGGTTTTTGATGAACCATGTGTCGTTGCAGTTAAACATACAAACCCATGTGGCATTGGAGTTGGAGAAAATATTTATGAAGCCTACACCAAGGCCTACGAATGTGATTCAGTTTCAATCTTCGGTGGAATTATCGTACTAAATAGAGAAGTGGATAAAGAAACTGCCCAAAAGATGTCAGAAATATTTTTGGAAGTAATTGCAGCACCATCTTTCTCAAAGGAAGCTATTGAAATTCTTGAAACAAAGAAAAATATTAGACTAATAGAAATCTCCAACATGAACGAAGTAAAACTTGAAGATAAACAGATAAAACAAGTTTTAAATGGAATTTTAGTTCAAGACTCAGACGACATACTATACACCGGCGAGCTTGACTTTGTTACAAATAGAAGACCTAGCGAAGAAGAATTAAAACAACTTGAATTTGCATGGAAGTGTGCAAAGAGCGTCGCATCAAACGGAGTTGTAGTTGCAAAGGACGGACAGACCCTAGGCATCGGCCAAGGAGAGACCATGAGGGCATGGGCCGTTGAAGAAGCACTAGACCGAGCAGGGGAAAAAGTAAATGGCGCAGTATTTGCTTCCGATGGATTTTTCTTTGTAGATACAATGGAACTACTACATGAAAAGGGAATCACTGCCATAATCCAACCAGGAGGATCAGTGAAGGACCAAGATGTAATAGATTACGCTAACGAACACGATATGGCAATTGTATTTACCCACACAAGACATTTTAGACATTAAAAAAATCGGCATAGGATTCTATGCCGATTTTTAACGAAAACATATTGCTGAATAAAAGACATTGCAGATTAATTAAAATAACTCTAGATTAATGACAAAACTTGAAGTAAGTAATATTTAGAGTTATAATAATTTTGAGTTAAAAAAATATCATAAACTCAAAAAAATTTATTTCAGAAGGGAGATTTAAATGAAGAAAAAAGTATTATCTTTAGTGTTAATATTTGCAATGACATTGACGATTTTTGCAGGATGTAAATCTAAAGAAAATAATCAATCAGAAGAAACTGGTTCTAAAGTGGAAGAAACAAATACTACACAAGAATCACAAGCAACAGAGGAAGAAAAGGAAGTTTCAAAATCTTATAAAAATGATGCAAAAATGAGTGATTTTGAAATGGCAAGTATTGATGATGTAAAAACTGCAATGGACAAGGCAGATGGAGACACATTATTAGTAGACGCTAGACCTCAAGAAAATTATTCTGGATGGGCTTTAGAAGGGGCTAAGAATGGCGGACATTTAAAAAATGCAAAACTTTTCTCATCTAGATGGTTAGACTGTGAATATTCAGCTGAAGCTCCTAGAGAAGCGTACTTAAAAAGAGCTTTAGAAAGTCAAGGAATTAGCAAAGATAAAAATGTTATCGTATATGATTATTCTGGAGAACAAGCTGCACATGTTGCGAAATATTTTAATGATGAAGGTATATCTAAGGTAAAAGTATTTTCTGCAAAAGAAATTATAGATGAAGGTAAAGATTTAGTATCCTATGAAAACCATAATATGTTTTTACCAACTGAAATAGTTAAAAACATTTCTGATGTTAAGACAGGAAAGTCTAGTGAATTATCAGCTGAAGCTAAAGAAATTATTGGAGATAATATAGATAAAGTAGTACTTGTAGATGTAGGTTGGGGAAATGCTGGAGCTTCTACATATTTTACAGTAGGACATGTACCGGGATCTGTGCATATAAATACAGATTCATATGAAAGACCAAGAGTTTACGTACCAGAAAAGAGATCTGACTATGCAAAAGAATGGAGGTTAATTTCTCTTGAAGAATTCCGTGATTCAGTTTGTACTCAATATGGGATAACAAAAGATTCAATCGTAATTGTTTCAGGAACAGGAACATCACCTCAAGCAAGATTAGGATATATGTTAAGAAGTTTAGGCGTAAAAGTGTATGCAATGTCAGGGGCATTGACTGCATGGAAGTATAATGGATATGAATTAGACACTGCTAAAGAAACTTTAGTAATTCCAAACTCAGTAGAAAGTTTTGGAGCAGATAATATAGCTAATCCAGATGAAATACTATGGACAGATACAATAAAATCTATCTTAGCAGGAAAAACTCCTGGTCAAGTTGCCGACAATAGAGGCAAGGATGAATGGGATGGAGAATATTCAGGATATGGATATCATGACTTAGCAGGAAGAATTGATGGTTCCATTTGGTGTCCTCAAGGGGATAAAAAAGAAGGTCAATATTTTGATAATGTAGATAATACACCAAGAACAAAAGAAGAACTTATTTCACATATGACTGAATATGGATTAGATCCATCTCAAACTATTGCATTTTTCTGTGGTGATAGTTGGGGAGCAGCTCATATATCCTACTTCTGTCAATCAAATGATATAAATACAATTAAGCAATGGGGTAATGGATGGATTCCATGGTCTAATTTAGGAAATGAATTTATAGATCATAATGGGAAAAAAGTTCATTACGATAAATACTTAGATACAGTAGTAGATGAAAATGGTAATGATGTTAGAGATGATGTAAATATACTAGGTGATAAAGTAGATGAAAAATAAAAAAATTTTAGTAGTATTTATTGTTTTTGCTATTTTGATAGCTGGATCTTTCTATTATATTACAACTTCTACTCTTAACAGTGAAAATGAAGCTAATAAAAATACTGCTAGCACAGAAGAAACGGTATCGGAAGCAAAAGCAAAAGCGAATGCACAAAAACTGATAGGAGAAACTTTAACTCAAGATGAAGTTAAAGAAAAACTAGGTGATTGGTCTAATTTTGAGATGAGTAGTGAAGGCTGTGAAAGAGGAGTTTATGCAGGCAGATTTTTTTACAATGATTTTACTATCTTCTCAAAAACATATGATAAAGGCCAAACCTATCAGATAGAATCAATAAATGAAAAGTAGGATGTTTTTATGAGTAACTTTCTTGATAAAATAGGTATAAAGGGAGATTTGAAGGAAAACTTCGGACTTATAATACTGCTTGCGTTTGGAGTTGCTGTTATTTCAGGACTACCATTCTTTAGGTTTGAGTATTATGATGTTTATTTAAAGACATATAACTTAACTAACACTCAAATGGGTGTATTTGGATCTATAATTGGATTTTTTGGAATTATATCCTATTTGTTTGGGGGAGTAATAGCAGACGGTTTAAATGTAAAAAAAATTATAGTAGTTTCTTTATTAATTACAGGAATTGGTGGATTTGCACATCTATTGCCTCTAGGGTTCAAAGGGCTACTTATAATATATGCAGTTTGGGGAGTTTCTACTACTTTTGCATTTTGGCCAGCTTGTGTAAAAGCTATTAGAGTAGTTTCTGATGATACAAACGAAGGAAAGGCCTATGGTTTTTTTGAAGGTGGAAGAAATATTGCTGCAAGCATAATAGCGTTAATAGCCTTGATACTATTTAGAATAGGGGTATCAGGAATGGACAATAAATTACTAGCTATGAAATATGTAATTTTATTCTATTCCATTACAAATATAATTATGGCTGTTTGTGCTCATTACTTCATAAAAGATGATAAGATGGTGCTAGCAACAGGAAGTGTTAGCTTTAAAGGTATATCAAAGTTATTAAAAAATCCTGCAACATGGATAATTTGTTTAGTATCCTTCTTTAACCACATATTTTGTTTAGCGGTATACTATTATATACCTTATACAACGCAAATACTTGGAGCTTCTGTAGCCTTTGGAGCAACTATGGGATTATTGCGTAGATTTGGTTCAATAGGAGGTAATATATCTGGAGGATACTTAGCTGATAGAATAGGAACAGGTAAGTTAATGCTATCTGCATATATTTTTATCTTTGCATTACAAATTATATTTATACTTGTTCCAATAAATCCGAAATTCATATGGATGGTTGCTGTACTATATGTGTTAATATTAGTGTTTTTTAATATGAACTATGCAATGTCGTGGACTATGATTAGTCAAAGTGATATTCCTGTAGAATATTCTGGAACGGCAGCGGGGCTTATCTCCACTGTTGGAGCTATCCCAGAAATGTTCGTTTCAATAACTGCAGGAAATATAATTGATAAGAATCCAGGAATCGTAGGATATAAATATATATTTTATGTGTTAACCGCCATTATAGGAATCGAAAGCATTTTAATATATATATGGATTAGACATCTAAGAAAAAAAGAATCTCAAAAGATGGAAGAAAAGACAAAAGAAGATATTAAAGTGTGTATGCACTAAAAAAACAGACCGGCAAATTTGTCGGTCTGTTTTAAAGTTTATTGTTAGCTATAACCTTCTTAAGCTCCATTGTAACTTCATCTATTTCCAATCGAGTGGAATTTTTTTCGGCATATTTATCTGCTTCATCAAGCTTTCTTTCAATATCATCGACCTTGTCAATATTCTCCATAGCCCCTCCAATATTATAGTAATAAAAATCGGCATAGGATTTCTCTTATGCCGATTAATTTTTCT
This sequence comes from Lagierella sp. ICN-221743, assembly GCF_037890055.1. Classification (NCBI taxonomy): domain Bacteria; kingdom Bacillati; phylum Bacillota; class Tissierellia; order Tissierellales; family Peptoniphilaceae; genus Lagierella; species Lagierella sp. ICN-221743. The sequence goes on from NZ_JBBKBD010000004.1 coordinate 81,547, forward strand.
ATAGACTAAGGTCTAGTTGTCACCTTTAATATAATCTATAAATGGATTGTTTACCCAAATCTTTACTGCAGTTGCAGTGCTTCCCTTTAGAGTTTCATTTAAAGTCTTAATAACTTTTTCGCTGTCCTTTTCAAGGGTAAATGTGTGAAGGATTAGATTATCTTTTTCGATTCTATTGTCGATTAGGTTTCCGTATCCTTCGCCCATTTCTGCTGTTGTGCTATATAGTGGAACCCACCATGAGTCTGCGATTCTGTTTTCGCCTTTAGGCATATCTTTTGTCTTCATTCCATTTGCAATAACAAGTTTATCAAGTTTTTGCATATCTGTTTTGTTTTCGAATTCAATATAGATATTAAATTCGATTGAGTTTGCAATCATCTTGTTGTCTTTTACCTTCACAACTTCATACTTGTCAGTTGCAGGAGCTGGTTCGCCCCATTCTTTTCTATATTCATATGCTGAAGACTTTGGTTCTATTGCAACCTTACCTTTAATACCTTCCATTCTTAGGATGGCTAAAAGTTGGTTTACATTTTCGATTGAGTCTTGGCTGTAAACAAAAGTCTTGCTCTTATCAAATGAGTTTGCATAGTCCTTTGAGATTATGTTAAAGCCTGTAGCTTCGTTTTTTGTAATAAGCTCAACACCGGCTCTAAATGCGTCGTTATTTGTTAACACCTTTGCCTTGTCGTACTCTTTGCCAAGTTCAAATGCTACATATGGGTTTGAAATGTCGCCAGACTTCATAGCCTTAACGTCGTTATTAGCTACAAGTCCCTTAACCATTTTGTCGATAATTGGTTTTAATTCTGTTCCCTTAATGAAATCTTTTAAAGTTCCAGCTTCTACATTTGAACCTAATTTATATGCGGCAGCTGCTTTTAAAACGGCTTCGTCATATTCGCCGGCTTCAAGGCCAAGTACCTTAAGAGCTTGCTCTTTTGTAATAACTCTTGTTAGTTCAGAAACTTTATTTCCGTTAGTGAATAGATTTATAATATCTAACTTTTCGTTACCTGTTAGAGCTGGTCTATTCTTTGCGTCTTGTAGTTCCTTTGGCATTTTGCTTAGGGCATATGAAAGGGCTGAGTCCTTTCCATATAGCATATTTATAATATTGTTTTCAGAAACTGAACTGTTTCCACCTACAACTACAATTTCTTTAGCATTTTCTTTTATAAATGAAAGAACTTTTTCGTTAACTCCGTCCTTTGTAACAAGAAGGATAGGTGCGTTAAGTTGTGCCGCAGCTGATGATGCTGATAGTGCATCTGGATAGTCTTCGCCGCTTGCTATGATTACTTTATTAAGTTCGCCAAATTCTTTTTTGTATTCCTTTGCAACTTCAAGTGAAGTAAGGTATCTATTTATACCGCTGATTCTTCTTTCTTCACCCTTTACAGAACTTTTTCCACCGATTATAACGGCGTTTTCAATATCCTTAGTTGAAGGTGCAAGGTTCAACTTACTAAATTTACCTTCTTTATTTCTTCCTGCAAGAGGACCTGCAGCAAGTGCGTCAGGATATTTTTCTCCGTCTGCTACATAGTTTGCAATATTTTCCTTTGCGATTTCTTTGCCAAGTAATTTGTATCTTAGTTCGCCAATCTTTTCAGAAGTCTTATATCTATTTGCTCCTGAAACTCTTTCAACAGGGTATGACTTTGAAATTTCTCTTTCAACGTCCATTGACACTGTTGATTCTCCACCAAGAATATATACCTTTTCAGGTTTTATTCTTTCAAGTTCCTTCTTAGTGTTTTCGTTAAGTTTTTTTGAGCCAGTTAAAAGTAGTGGCCATTTTTCTTGAATGGTCAATGTACTTCCAACAAGGGCATCAGGAAATACTTCCCCGCTTGCAACTACAACTACTTTAGATTTTTCATAATATTTTTCTGAAATCTTAGTAGCAGTTTCATATCTGTTTGCACCACTGATTCTCTCTATCTTTAAACCTTGTGATGCATTTGATTTGCCTGCAGGAATTAACATTGATCCTGCTAAAAGTACAGCTAAAAATTTTTTATTCATTTGCATTCCCTCCTTTAGTACTTTCGATATTATTATACAACAAAAGAAAACCTTTTATCATAAAAATTTTCATTAAACTATTTAATAATGTAAGGTTTTGCCCTTGCACCATTGCAAAAACTTGTGTTTAAAGATAAAATTGTTATATATGTTATTTGATATTAAAGAGAAGGGGAGAAAATGAAAGAAGTTAGATTACGTTTCGCACCAAGTCCAACAGGTTATGTTCATATTGGTGGACTTAGAACTGCACTATATAATTATTTATACGCTCGTGGACAAAAGGGCAAATTTATTTTAAGAATTGAAGATACAGATAGAACAAGATATGTGGAAGGAGCCATCGAAAACCTTATAAAGGAACTTAAATGGGCGGGCATTGACATTGACGAAGGTGTTAGCCTAGATGAAGATGGAAACATTATTAATGTGGGAGACTGCAAGCCATATATCCAGTCAGAAAGAGTAAAGCAAGGCATCTATGATAAGTATGTTGACAAGTTAATTGAAGAGGGAAAGGCCTACTACTGTTTCTGCACAAAGGAAAGGCTTGACCACATAAGAGAAGCTCAAAAGGCCGACGGTAAAATTGCAAAGTACGACGGTTTTTGTAGAGGAGTTTCCCTTGAAGAAGCAAGAGAGAGAATTGCAAATGGCGAAGAACATGTTGTAAGAATGAAACTTCCTGCAAACAAGGACATCTCCTTTGACGACGCCATAAAGGGAAAAATTACAATTAACACAGACGACATGGACGACCAAGTTCTTATTAAGTCAGATGGTTTTCCAACATACCACTTCGCTGTGGTTATAGACGACCACGAAATGGGCATAACCCATGTTGTAAGGGGAGACGAATGGCTACCATCAACTCCAAAACACGTGTTCCTATACGAAGCCTTTGGATGGGAAGCGCCACAATATGTGCATCTACCAACGGTATTAAACAAATCTGGTAAAAAACTTTCCAAGAGAAACGACGACGCTTCAGTGGAAGACTTTAGAAAGAAAGGCTACCTTCCAGAAGGACTAATAAACTACCTTGCATTGGTAGGATGGTCACCGGAAACAAATGAAGAAATACTTTCCATGGAACAGCTTATTGAACAGTTTAGCTTCGATAGAGTTTCAAAATCTGGTGGAGTATTTGACAGTGAAAAGCTTGACTGGGTTAACGCACATTATGTAAAGGCCCTTGAGATACCAAAGCTTGCAGAGTATATAAAACCATATATGGTTGAGGCAGGCCTAATAAACGAAGATTTTCCAGAAGAAAAACTTGAACTAATAGCACAGACCTTCCAAGAATCAATTCACAAGTTCTCAGAAATTGTTGAACAATCAGAATTTTTATTTAAAGACAAAATAGAAATAGTTGAAGAAGACGCAGTTGAAATGGCGTCAGGAGAACAGGTTCCAAGTCTTATAGAAGCCTTTAAAGAAGAACTTTCAAACATTGACGAAGTTGATGAAGAGTTTGCAAAGACCGTTATGAAAAAAATTCAAAAGGCTACTGGAGTTAAAGGAAAGAATTTATTTATGCCGGTGAGAGCAGTTTTAACAGGTAATGTTCATGGACCAGAACTGGTAAATATAATTCAAATACTTGGTAAAGAAGGCCTGGAAAAGAGACTGAACCAATTCCAACAAGGAGCATAATATGAAAAACAAAGTGCTTACAGGATTTCTTATAATCTTTTTTCTAACAGCTCTGTTCTTTGCATCATTTGTACTTTTTAATAAGTACAACGAAACCTATAGCTACGACCAAATAACTTCAGGAGTTATTGATGGTATTACCTATAAGGAATTAAAGACAGAAAAAGTAGAAGACATTTTATTCTTCGTTGCAGAGGACCTTAAAAACAAAAAAGATTTAAAGGTTATGGTTTTTGAAAAAGACTTTTTATTTAAGTCAAGATATAGAAAAAAATATGAAGAAGAAAAAGATGACGTTGTCAGCAGTATCTACTACGGTACGGACAAAAGTGGTTGGATTTTAGTCTTCGGAAGAAACACCGACGAAAACCCAATCGACTCCTTCGAAGTTGTGTCTGACAAGACTAAGAAAGTAGATGTAAAAGAAAAGGGAATCATCCTTGAAGTTATGCGAGGCAAAGCTAAGGATGTTAAAAACTTAAGAATTGAATATAGTCAGGAAAATCAGGAAAAAACTGATTAGGATTTTTAGAGAGAAGTAGCTTGGTGAAATGCTTCAATCCGACTCAGAGGTATGCGCCTGATATGAGAATTTAATACATTCCGGTTGAACCGTTAGAACTTTTAAGTGGAATAGATTTCTAATCAAATAGAGTGGAACCGCGGATAATTCGTCTCTTGCAATTGCAGGAGACTTTTTTTATAGGAGGAAAGATGAAAGTATATAACACATTGACAAGACAAAAGGAAGAATTTGTACCAATAGAAGAAGGCAAGGTGGGCATCTACGTTTGTGGCCCTACGGTGTATAACTACATTCACGTTGGAAACGCAAGACCAATGGTGGTGTTCGACACATTAAGAAGATATTTTCAATATAAGGGCTATGCTGTAAAGTATGTAAGTAACTTTACAGACATTGACGACAAGATAATTGAGAGGGCAAAGGAAGAAAATGTAGACTTCACAGAAATAACAAAGAAGTACATCGCCGCATACCTTGACAACTCAAACGAACTTAACTTTGACGAAAAGGACACCATACATCCAAAGGCAACAGAGTACATTGGAGAGATGATTAAATTTGTAAAGGGCCTTGAAGACAAGGGCATCGCATATAACGTTGACGGAGACGTGTACTTCGACATTACAAAAGCCAAGGACTATGGAAAGCTTTCAAGAAAAAACATTGAAGAGCTACAAGCGGGTAAGAGAATAGAAGTCTCATCAGAAAAGAAAAACGCCATGGACTTTGCACTTTGGAAGAAGAGAAAAGAAGAATCGGAACCAGCATGGCAGTCACCATGGGGCATGGGAAGACCAGGATGGCATTTAGAGTGTTCAGTAATGTCACAGTCCATCCTTGGAGACACCATCGACATCCACGCCGGTGGAGAGGACCTACAGTTCCCACACCACGAAAATGAAATCGCACAGTCAGAGTCACTACACGACAAGGACTTTGCAAACTATTGGATGCACAACTCCATGATTACCGTTGACAACGAAAAGATGAGTAAGTCCAAGGGCAACTTCTTCCTACTAAACGACATTAGAAAAGAGTACGACCTTGAAGTTGTAAGATTTTGGTTACTTTCAGTGCACTACAGAAAGCCAATTAACTTTAGTCAAGAGGTTATGCAGGCAACAAAAAATGGGCTAGAAAGACTTTATAATGGAAAGAAAAAGTTAGAAGAACTTCTTGCAAATGCAAAGCCAGGAGAGTTAGACGAAAAACTTTCAAGTGAAGTCGACAAAATCGTTAAAAACTTTGAAGTTGCCATGGACGACGACCTTAACACAGCAGACGCAATAACTGCAGTTTATGATTTAATAAAATTTGCGAACACAAATCTTGATGAAAACTCTTCAAAAGAAATTGTTGAAAAGACACTGAACACATTAAATAAACTTTCAGACGTTCTTGGTATATTACAAAGAGAAGAAAAAGATGACAACTTAGACGAATACGTTGAGAAGATGATTCAAGAAAGAGCCGATGCAAGAAAAGAAAAAAATTTCGCAAAGGCCGACGAAATTAGAGACAAATTACTAGAAATGGGTATAAAATTAAAAGACACAAGACAAGGAGTTACTTGGGAAAAAATAAAGTAGGAGAGTTATATGAGTAGAGCTGATGATATTTTTATAAAAATGTGTAAAGACATATTAGAAAATGGATATTCTTCCGAAGGGCAAAAGGTTAGACCACGCTGGGAAGATGGAACACCGGCTCATACTATTAAAACATTTGGAGTTGTAAATAGATATGACCTGTCTAAGGAGTTTCCAATTCTAACCCTTAGACCAACCCCAATGAAACTTACAGTGGACGAACTACTTTGGATTTGGCAAAAAAAATCCAATAGAGTAAGCGAACTTAAGTCTTCAATTTGGAACAGTTGGACAGACGAAGAAGGCACCATTGGGAAAGCTTATGGCTACCAACTTGGAATAAAACATAAATATAAAGAGGGAGAGTTTGATCAAGTTGACAGAGTGCTTTACGACTTAAAGCACAATCCCTATTCAAGGCGCATTATGACAAACCTATATAACTTTGAAGATCTACACGAGATGCAGCTTTATCCATGCGCATACTCAGTTACCTTCAACGTTACAGGAAATAAATTAAATGCCATATTAAATCAACGTTCACAGGACATCTTAGCAGCAAACAACTGGAATGTAGTACAGTATTCAGTTCTGGTACACATGTTTGCACAAGTTTCAGGCCTTGAAGTAGGTGAGCTCATCCATGTAATTGCCGATGCACATATATACGACAGACATGTACCGATTATAGAAGAGCTTATAAAAAGAGAGACCTTTGAAGCACCAAAGTTTGAAATCAACAAAGATGTAAAAGACTTTTATGACTTTACTCCCGATGACTTCAAACTAATCGATTATAAAGCGGGGCCTCAAATTAAAAATATACCCGTGGCAATTTAAGGAGTGAAAGATGAAAGCTATAGTAGCTGTAGACAATAACTGGGGAATAGGAAGAGACAACGACATGTTGATTTCAATCCCCGACGACATGAGATTCTTTGTAGACCAGACGACAAACAAAGTTGTGGTTATGGGTAGAAACACATTGGAGTCGCTACCAGGAGGAAGACCACTTAAAAATAGAACTAACATCGTAGTTTCAAGAAGCATGGACGGAAGAGAAAATGTAATCACCGTAAGAAGCCTAGAAGAGGCACTTAAAGAAATAAAAAAACACGATACCGATAAAGTTATGATTATTGGAGGAGACTCTATCTATAAACAGTTTTTAGACTACTGTCATGAGTGCATAGTTACAAAGATACAAGAAGACTTTCCCGACGTGGACTGCTACTTTCCAAACCTAGACGAAAACGAAAACTGGGAGTTAGAAACAAGCACCATAAACTACAACTGGGAAGGTGTTCAATATAACTTTAATTGGTATAAAAATAATAATGTAAAAGATATAGAGGTGTAAAATGAAGAAAAAATTATACAAAGTAAGAGAAGGAAAGATGGTATCAGGAGTATGTCTAGGACTATCAGAATACTTTGACATTGACGTTTCCATAGTTAGAATAATTACAGCAGTACTAGGACTATGTTACTTTGCAGGACTTGTAATGTATATAGTTGCAGCTATAGTTCTACCATGGAAAGAAGATATCTATCCAGAAGACAATAACATAAAAGACAATAGCTATTCACAAAGAAAAGAAGATGATGACTATATAGATATAGACTAAAATTGGTTCAAGCATTGCTTGAACTTTTTTTATTACAAATAGAATTTAAAAATTAAAATAAAAAAATAGAAAAATGTTTAAATTAAAATTCGCCGGGTAGATATAACACTGAGGTAAGAAAGACTTGTCATATTAATTTTATAGGAGGATATTATGAGCAACAAAAAATTATTAGACTTACTAAACAAACAATACAACTTTGAAATAGAATCAGCGTACATCTATAAAGCGATGTCACTATGGGCAGAAAAAGAAACTTGGCCAGGAGTTGCAAACTTCTTCCATCAACAAGCACTAGAAGAAATGTTCCATGCAAACAAATTAGAACATTATCTACTAGAAATTGGATATGATATAAAACTTACAAAAATTGCAGAACCAAAGGCAGAATACAAATCATTATTAAACGTATTCAAAGAAGCACTTGACCACGAAAAACAAGTTACTGCAAACTTCATGGAAATAATGAAAGAAGCAAAAGAGCTTGCAGATTACCAAACTGAAATTCAAGCACAATGGTTCCTAAAAGAACAAGTTGAAGAAGAAGCAACATTTGACGACCTTATTCTTACACTAGAAAGAATAAATGACTCAGCAGCTGGACTATTCCAATTTGACGCACAACTTGCTCAAAGAAAATTTAGTCCACAAGCATAATAAATAATGAAGATAAAAACCGCTGATTTGGAAAAAATTGCAGCCACACTAGAACAATATCCAGAAAATAATCTACCAGAGATTGCCCTAGCAGGTAGATCAAATGTAGGCAAGTCGAGTTTCATAAATGCATTTATAAATAGAAAGAACTTGGCAAGAACCAGTTCAAAACCTGGCAAGACCAGAACAGTAAACTTCTATAATATAAATCACGAATTTAGACTTGTAGACCTACCAGGATATGGATATGCAGCAGTATCCAAATCAGAAAAAGATAATTGGGCAAAAATCATCGAAACCTACCTTCACAATAGAACAAATCTTTACGAAACAGTACTATTAGTAGACATTCGCCACGATCCAACAGCACAGGACAAGCAAATGTACAATTGGATAAAAGAAATTGGCTTTACAGGATTTGTAATTGCCAATAAGGCGGACAAAATAGCAAAATCAAAACATGGACAATATATAAAAAATATTGCAAAAGTACTTCAAATAGAAGACAGAGATTTAATAATACCATTTAGTTCAGATAACAAAATAAATTTGGACTTGGTACATGAGCAATTTGAAGCTATTTTGAAATATGGTAGTGGTTTCGAAGAATAACTGGCTTTTTCATGATTTTCTTCTTTTTTGAGAAAGGACTCCTGCGGGGAGTTCTTTCTTTTTATGCAAAATTTGCTTAAATGCGTTAAATTATTAAAATATTGTAACAAATAAGAAAAAATTTGCAAAAAAATAGTGGATTTTTGTTTAAAATAAAAATTGTGGGTATTAATATAATACAAACCGATAACCATTAAATGGTTACCCAACTAAAATTAAAAAAAGAAATACGAAAATGTATTTAGTTCGAGATGTCGAGCTTTATATAGAAAGTATTTTAAGAGAAGGCTTGGTATTCGGTTTTTAATATATAATCCTAATGTTATTACAGATAATCAGAGGATTTTGAAAAACAAAGTGAAAATTTAAAAAGAAAGGATTTGATAGTTGTGATAGAACCTAAAAGTAAATGTTGGAGTAACCATAAGTAGTGGAAGTTATTAACATATAGATGATAATAACTTCCACATTTTTTTGTTTTGTAGGGTTTCGCCCTACCACCATTTTATTTCTATTATACATAGTTGTTTTATTTAATTTTGTTTTGTAGGTCTGTGACCTACAACTTTTTTTATTTCTAGTTTGGTCATTCGTTTAATTTGCCTTGCGGCATACATAGCAAAGTTTTTTAAACTTTGAGTAATCATATTTTATGAAATATATTTTTCCTATTCTCAGGGTAAGGATGAATGAGACCCAAGATTTCCCCTCATATCCTTACCCTGAAACCCGAATCTTTTACACCCTTAAAACGCTTGGGGGATACCCCAAACCCCAATGTAAGATGTAGAAAATCTTGTTGGATTTTCTTCTTTTTTTAAAATCATGTTTTGTATAATCTTATTTGACTGTATTCTTCTTTCCCAATAATTAATCACAATATTTGAGATCCTTCAGCTACAAATTTGCTTTGCAAATTTTTCGTTCAGGATGACAATACCGGTAATAATATTCCTAATAAAAGTGCCGAAGGCACAGCAAGGAAAGCCTTAGCTTTCCTACCACTTTACACAAGGGGTCTTGGGGATATCCCCAAGTCGTTGGGAGGTAAAGGGGGTTTCCAAGGGGGGAAGGAACGTACGAAACGGTTCCTTTTTCCCCCTTGGTATAATAAAAGAAAAAGCGGATTAGAAATAAAAAGGTCGTAGGGTGAGACCTTACATAACAATACAATAAACTTTAGCGTTAAATTTCTAAGGAAAGTTCACGAGACTCTTCGACTTCAAATTTTCAGAGCAAAAATTTTCAATCAGAATGACATGTCAAGTTGCGACACTCCCAAAAAGTGCCGAAGGCACAGCAAGGAAAGCCTTAGCTTTCCGACTGCTTTACACAAGGGGTCTTGGGGATATCCCCAAGTCGTTGGGAGGTAAAGGGGGTTTCCAAGGGGGAAAGGAACGTACGAAACGGTTCCTATTTTCCCCCTTGGTGGAATAGGTTGAGAAAGCGGATTAGAAATAAAAAGGTCGTAGGTCATAGACCTACATAACAATGCCGTAAGGCAAATAAAACAAAAACCTATACTAGAAATAAATAGGTAGTAGGGTGAAACCCTACAAAACACAATTCAAAAAGCAGAAATTAAAAAAGAGAGGACTTATCCTCTCTTTACCTCTTATTCTTCAGGTTCAAATTGATCTTTACCCGCTCCACAGATAGGGCAAACCCAATCTTCTGGAAGATCTTCAAATGCTGTACCTGGTTCAATTCCGTTATCTACGTCTCCTTCTGCTGGATCGTAAATATGGCCACATGGTTGACATACATATCTTTTCATAAAGACACCCCCTATAATTTTGTTGTCATTATATTTATACCCTAAATATTTCTTTTAAACAAGTTTTTTAATTACGGTTTCTTTTACTCTTCACAGACACTCAAAAAATAAAATTTTATTTCACGGGCTTGTTAGTTTATAAACTACTTGGGTAATTAATACATAGGTGGCAAAAAATGTACAGATTTGATGAAACGGCTAAGGGGACCATGGAGAACATCAACGATATGACGATGCGATTCATGGGAGATATAAGTTCATACTTACACGATGAAAAAACGCTCTACGATTTGAGACTAATAGTTACAGAGCTCATGGTAAACGGAGTAAGACATGGCAATATGGAAAATTTTAATAAACTCATTTCACTATGTGCTGTGTTATCCGACGGAAAAGTTACAATAAAAGTAAAGGACCAGGGCAGTGGCATAAAGGTCCACAAGTGTAGCTGTAGTGATTTTACTAAGACAAATGGCAGGGGTCTTTTTATTGTTGAACATATAGCAGACAAAATAATTTATAATAAAAATGAAGTAGTTGTGGAGCTACATATATAGAAATAGCCCACAACTATTTATTTTGTCCTTCTTTATGGTATAATATTTGAAAATTCTTTAAATGTGTTGAAATACCAACATTCCAGTTCTTGAAAAACGCAAACGGCAGAAAAACGGCAGAAATTATTTTATTGCTTATGATGGTTCGTGATTGTTTATCCCATTAATTCTCTTATGGCTTCAATTCTTTGTTCATCTCTTTGTGAGTAAGTTTTCATTACAAGTTCTACGGTGTCTCCTAGTAGTTCGGCAACTGTTTTAAAATCTACTCCATTAGATATTAAGTGAGTGGCAAAAGAGTGCCTGAAACAATGAGGGGTAAAACCCTCATAACCTATTTTGCTTGTGTGTTTTTTTATTTTAGAGCGGTATGAGTCATAAGATATTACAAACAGTCTACCTCGATAATCTAAAGGATTTGATTTGATATGGTTTTGTATCTTGTCATATAACTGTTTTGTAATTGGCACTGTATGAGGTTTCTTATTTTTTAGTTCGTCAAATTGTTTGATTTTATAATTAAATTGTTTGTTCACATAAATTTCATAAGGTTTAATATCACTTATAGTAAGTCCCAAGAGCTCACCTGCACGAACGCCAGTGTTGATATTAACCTCGGTCATTAGTTGAAATTCTTTGTCCTTTTCAAGTGTGGGGTACAAGATTTTATAGTATTCATCTAGCGTCATTATTTCCTTTTGTTTTTGTACTTTGTAAGTCACTTTTTGTTTCCTTAAAGGGTTTAGACTTATGATTTCAAGTTCTTCTATAAAGAAGTTAAATAACGCCTGCACGTTCCTTTGGAAATTATATCTTGCACCAGGTTTATATTTATCACTTAGTATAAAGTTAAAATCAATCGGCTTAAAAGAAACTACCTTTTTATCAAGTACATTTTCAAGCAAGTTAAAAGCTTGTTCATATTGCCTTATAGTCCCATAAGCTAATTTATCTTTTCTTGCTTTATAAAAGATGTCTATACCTTCTTGTAGCGTAATATTTGAGTACTCATTTGAGGGGTCGTCCATGGACTCTAACTCTCTCATAGCTGTGATTGTCCAAGACCTGGCTTGGTTCATATTTGTAAAACCTTGTTTTGATTTTTGTCTCCAAGTCTTTTTATCTTCTGGTCGATAAGGCAAAATTGCCTGTATCGTGTTGTTTCTCTCTCTGTAAATTGGTTCACCAAATAACATAGTTTGTCTCCTTTCAGATTTGTATGTTATAAGGTAAATGATATGTGGGTGGGGTTATTTGTGTTATAATATTAATAGATTGTAATGTTACTTTTACATTTTTCAAAGAAATCTCTCTTGGTCGGGGGATTTTTTTGTTTGTGTTAATTTAATTTAGTGTAGATAAGTCTATAGTAGTTTTATATGGATCACTTGATAAAGTTATTAGCTCATCAAGTTCTAGCTCAAGTGGTTTTGATAAGTCTGTAATACCTACAGTTGCAAAGCAATTTTCTATACTTGCACCTGGTTTTACTTCTTTTTGTCCTACTCCAAGGTCAACGTCATCTACAAAAAGCATATCGTCAGTTTCTACTCCATCTTGGAATCCTTTGAAATTAATAGACATGAAAGGTGCCATAGTTTCTTTTGAGTTATTTTTCCAGTCATAAGTGATAACTAAAACATCCTTACCCTCATAATCTTTTGAAAGTCTATACTCTTTTACTGTTACTTCAAAGTCACCTAAAGTTATAGGTTGACCAAGTACAAGTTCTTTACTTTCTTCTTTTGGAGCCTCAGTTTGTTCAGTTTGTTCGGTTGCTTTAGTTGGAGCTTGTGTGCCTTCTGGCTTTGATTGCTCCGTGTTTCCTCCACATGATGTTAGTGTTAACATCAGTGCTGCCAATAAAATTATTTTTTTCATTTCTTCCTCCTAAAAATTTATTTATAAAGTAGGGGGTTTAATCCCTACTCTATATTACTACTGTATACATGATTACCTTTCCTATGATATCTACAGTCTCACTCTCTAAGTCGTAGACTATATCTGTAAAAGCAGGAGAGGTTGACTCAGGTTTAAATATAATTTTATTATCAACTTTATAATATCTTTTCACGCTGTAGTCGTGAGAGCTATCGTTAAATACGACTATGTCTCCGTCTTTTATATCTAGTGATGATTGATAAGGTAAAATTGCCACTAGGGAGTCATTTGGGATAATTTTATTCATTGAATCACCATAAACTTTCATGATTATGATGTCGCTATTTCCTGCATACTTACCAAGTAATTTTGACGGTATAGATATTTCTTGATAATTTTGTCCGTCGATATTTTCAGGCTTACCTGCTGCTACTGGTGTAGGTATATATTTATAACTGTGCATAATATCGGCTTTTCCTAAAAACTCAACCTTTTCATCTAAACCTAGTAAGTAATTCATATCTTGATTAAATTCTTTTGCATATGCTGCCAAGTAAGTATTTAAAGGTTCGGCTTTGTCATTTTCCCACCTTGAAACCATGCTTTTTGAAATGCTAAGATTATATTTTTTATTAAGTCTCTCTGTTAATTCGTCCATAGATAAATTATGATTTAATCTAACTTCTCTTAATTTTTCTCCTAAACTTTTCATGTGATCACCTCCGTCTTCTTCTTTATTATATCAAATATGTTCCTATATAGCAATAAAAAATTATCAAAAAATGAAAAAAAGTTGTTGACAAAGGAACAAAAATGAATTATACTTATATTAGTTCCAAGATAGGAACAAAAAAAAGGGGGTGAAACTATGCAACAACCATATTTTAAATTAAAAGCTTATTTTGTAGAAAAGAACATACCTTTCAAGGACGTGGCTAAGTTACTTGGTATTACTGAGCAAAATTTTAGCTCTAAAATCAATAGAAACGGTCAAGATTTTACACTTCCGCAAGTTAGAAAGTTATGTTCAGAATTTAAATTAGATCCTAATGAATTTTTTTTGAGATAAAAGTTCCTATAAAGGAACAAAATTACAAGGTAAATGAAAATAGGTGGGGACTTATGGAAATTACAGATGTATCAATAATTAATAAAAAAGAGTTAGCAACAAGGTGGAATTGCTCTCAAAACTACATCAATAAACTTGAAGATGAGGGAGTGATTACAAGACTACCAATAAATAGGTGTTGCTACTCTTTAAGACAGATTTTAGAGATTGAAGGGACAAATCCTGAACCTGAAATGGTGCTACTGGATTATAAAAGAATAAAAAAAGAAAACGAGGAGTTAAAGGAAGAGGTTTATAACCTTAACAAGAAGATTTTTAAGTTAAAGGAAGTGATGGAAATATGGTAGCAAATAAAGAAATTTTGGAAGAAGATTTATTCTATTGTTTAAAAGATATTCAAATTTTAAGAGAGAAATTGAAAATGTATGAAAGAGATCAAAAAGAACTGGATAGACTTTCAAAAATTAAAAAAGAATTAATAGAAAAGTTGGCTGAGTATGATTAAGTTTAATAATTTAGAAAAAGCCTGCAAGGAGCTTGATTTCTACTTATTAGAAGCAGATTACAATCACTTAATCGTGACGGCAGGAAGATTTGAAGACTATATATGTATACACAAAGAAGAAGCTTGGAACATTAGTTTTGAAGTAAGGTTTAGGTGGTTAGAATCAGATAAAAAAGCAAGGCTAATTAAAGCTATTACAAAAGATTATGAGGAGGTTTTAAATGGAGATTAAGAAAGAAAAGAAAGAGTTTAAAGATACAAGGCTGGCATACAACATAAGACAGTTTGTCTACAGCTACAGAAGATGGAAAAGATATAACAGAGCTGAAATCAAGTTTTGGAAGAAGTTAAATTTTTGGATAGCGGCTAGTTTGGTAAGTCTAGGTGCAGGTGCAATTGTGGTTTATATTTTTGTACAAACTTTAATTAGGTGGGTCGTTTTAGGAGAATATTAGGAGGTAGAAAATGAAATTATACGAGTTAACTGAAAGTTATGTAAGATTGATGGACTTAGAGGGTGACTTTGAAAGTGCCTTAGGTGTGATTGATGATGAAATTGAAGTAAAGGCTGATGGTATCGCAAAAGTTATTAAGGAGTTAGAGGGTGACTCTCTAAAATTCAAGGAAGAGATTGATAGGCTTAATAGTATACGCAAATCTACTGAAAATAGAATTTCAGACCTAAAATCTTACCTTGAATTTAATATGAAGAGAGTGAATAAAACTAAGTTTAAAACTGATTTATTCTCTTTCAATATACAAAAAAATAGGGGTTCTGTAAAGGTGCTTGATGAAAGCAAGGTTCCTGAAAAGTATCTTATACACAAAACTTCTGTGGATAAAACTAAAATCTATCAAGATTTAAAGGATGGAGTTGATGTTGAAGGTGTAATGTTGCAAGAAAGTGAAAGTTTGAGGATTAGATAATGAAAATTTTTAAGGCTAGTGATTTAAAGGAAAGTAAGGCAACTTACTTAATTTATGGAAATCCTGGGACTGGGAAGACTACAGCTATAAAATATTTACCTGGCAAAAAGCTTGTTGTAGATATTGATAAGTCTTCCGTAGTCCTTATGGGAGAAGATGATATAGATATCTTGGAGATTGACTCTTATAAGATATGGGAAAGTTGGATTGAGGCTGTGAAGTATATAAAGGATAATTTTAAAGATTATGATTTTATCGTGATTGATAATGTGACTGAGTTATTTAGATCCATATTAGCACAGCAAGGTAGAGAGGGGAAAAATAATCGTGTGCCAAGTATGGCAGACTACCAAAGAAGTGACTTTGTGATTATGGACAGTTTCAGAGCTATAAAAAGTGTTGATTGTAATGTTTTGTTTACTGCTTGGGAAACTTCGGACAAGTGGGAAACTGAAGCAGGGCAGATATTTAATCGTGCTATTCCTGATATTAGAAGGACGATATTAAATAATTTTTTAGGGTTATGTGATGTTGTTGGTCGTTTAATAATCAGTGAAAAGGACGAAGAGATTAAGAGGGGTTTTGTACTACAACCAAGTATGGATGTGTATGCAAAAAATCGTCTTGATGATAGAAAAGGGTGTTTACAAAGTGAGCTTGTACGAGTATCAACAGGAAATAGTGCAGAAGACTAGGACGGCTATATTAAATGGTTATAAACATCCATGCATTGTGTCTCCATGTGGAAGTGGTAAAAGTTACATCATATCTCACATGGTAAAAGGGGCAACGGACAAGGGAAATAGGGTTTTATTTCTTGTTCATAGAAAAGAACTTAAAGAGCAGATAGAAGAGGACTTTGAAAAGTTTGGAGTCAATCCTGATTTGCTTGATGTCTACATGGTTCAGACTGCTACTAATCGCCTTGATAAAATCAAGTGTCCCAAGATGATTGTGACGGATGAAAACCATCACAGCATGGCAAAGACTTATAGGGATATATATGAAGCCTTTCCAAGTGCAACAAGGATTGGTTTTACTGCTACACCTATTAGGCTTGATGGAAAAGGGCTTGGAGATATTAACGATATTTTAATCGAGGGACCTTCTGTGAAATGGCTGATAGAGAACAACTTTTTAGCACCTTATAAGTATTATGCACCAAGGGCCTTAGATACTCACGTTTTAAAAAAGAGAGCTGGAGAGTATACAAAGGCAAGTATTGATGAGGCTATGAGCAAGGGCGCTATATTTGGTGATGTTATTGGTCACTATAAAAAGTTAGCTCTAGGGCAGCAAGCTATTTGCTACTGCCACAGTGTAAGTTATAGCATGAGGATTGCTAAGTATTTTACTGGGGCAGGTATAAGTGCCAAACATATATCGGCAGATACTCCTAAGGATAAAAGGGAAGAAATTATCGAAGATTTTAGGAGTGGGAAGATAAAGATTTTATGTAATGTCGATTTGATTGGAGAGGGTTTCAACGTGCCTGACTGCTCCTGTGTGATTTTACTAAGACCTACTGCCTCTCTAAGTCTATATATACAGCAGGCTATGAGGTGTATGAGATACAAAAAAGGCAAGGTTGCGACGATTATTGACCATGTAGGAAATGTTGAAAGACACAACCTGCCTGATACTCCTCACGAGTGGAGCTTGGAGGGGGAGAAGGTGGCAAAGAGGGACAGAGAAAAAGGCGAAGTTAGTATTAAAATTTGTCCTGAGTGTTTCAGTGCCAATCCGTCTAAGTGTAGCCTTTGTCTACAGTGTGGAGCTGAGTTAAAAACTGAAGAAAAAGAGTTAGAAGAAATCAAGGATGTAGAGTTGGAAGAAGTCAAGACTGAATTTGTCGTTGACTATAGGGAGCCTGAAGACTGTAAGTCTATGGGTGAATTGTATGATTTAGCTAAAAATAGAGGTTATAAGCCTGGTTGGGCTTACTACCAAGGGAAAATATTAGGATATATCTAGGAGGAAAGAGAATGTTTAAAATTGATTATGATTTAGCGCAAAATTATGTTGAGGGTGGAGTTTATGAAATGTACTTCGAGGACTACGAACAAAGAGTTGCGAATAGTGGAACAAGGTTCTTTTTGCTACACGGAG
The DNA here is from genome assembly GCF_037890055.1 of Lagierella sp. ICN-221743. Lineage (NCBI taxonomy): Bacteria > Bacillati > Bacillota > Tissierellia > Tissierellales > Peptoniphilaceae > Lagierella > Lagierella sp. ICN-221743. The sequence goes on from NZ_JBBKBD010000004.1 coordinate 99,077, forward strand.
TTATAAGAAAAGATGTAAACCAAAGTAATCAAGGAAGAAAGGTGTTGTACAACCTATGGTGTTCAAAGGATACTGGAGAACTAAATATGGGTTTTGTGGCACAAATTGCAAGGGCTGTTAAACTTGCGAATGGGACTGAATTTAAGTCAGAAGACGACGTTTTAAAAGCTTTGATGTATAAGCCTTTTAAGGCAAAGATAACCTTAGAAACTAATGAATTTAATGGAAGACAGTACACTAATAATGTGTATAAGGGATTTAAAGAAAGTGACTTCCCTCAAATCGCACCTGGGACTATGGTAGAGGGCGCAACTATGATTAATAATAACAATTCAAACAATGAGGATGTGCCATTTTAATGTATGAAAAGATACCAAAGGAATTGAAAGAGAATAATTGCTGGTGCTGTTATCGGATAATTGACGGGAGAAAAATTCCCATCAATGCCCGCACTGGCAATAATGCTAAAAGTAATGATGAAAATACTTGGTCAAGTTTTGAAGCAGCTAAAACTGGTGTCAAAGTGCACAATTGTGATGGTATCGGATATTTTTTTAAACCTCCATATTTTGGTGTGGATATTGATAATGTTAGTAAGGAAATTGAAGGCTATAAAGAGGGAGAAAGCAACATTATCACTGAATTTGTGGAAAGCCTAAAGAGTTACACGGAAATTTCTCAATCGGGGAATGGAATTCACATAATTTGTAAGGGTGAACTTCCTGAAGGTGCTAGAAGAAAAGGCAATGTTGAAATGTACCAAAATGGAAGATATTTTATTATGACTGGTAATGCTTTGACGGATAGTGGGGAAGTTGAAGAGAGGACTGAAGAGATTAAATATCTACACTCTAAGCACTTGCAAGATGTAATTCAGGAGCCTGTAAGGGATGTAGCAAGTATCAATGATGATGAACTTTTTAATAAAATTTTTAGCTCTAAGCAGGGAGAAGCTTTTCAGAGGCTTTATGCTGGAAAGTGGGAGGGCTTTTATACTTCACAAAGTGAGGCGGATTTAGCTTTTGCTAATATGCTAGCTTTTTGGACTGGCGGAGATATAAACAGGATGGACATGATATTTAGAAAGTCCGCCTTATTTCGTCCTAAGTGGGATAGAAAGACAGCAGGAAGCACTTACGGAAATAATTTGTTAGCTAAGGCTATAAGGAATTGTAAGACCTTTTATGTGCCTGGGGAAGAATACAAGATTTTTTTAAAGGACACTAAAAAGATTGAAGCCTTTGACGATACTGGAAATGGAGTAAGATTTTTTAATCTCAATAAAGACATAGCGAGATTTTCTTATGTGGCTAAAAATTGGTACCTTTACAATGGCAAGAAGTGGCAACTTGACGATAGTGGAAATGTTAAAAGACTTGCTGACAATACTATAAAAGAAATGAAAAATGAATTTCCTCTCTTGGAAAGTGAGGAGATGGAGAAAGCCTTTCAAAAGCATTTAAAGTCTACAAGGCAAAGTAGAGGGAAGAATAATATGTTAAAGGAAGCTGAGCATTTACTTCCTGTAAAGCCTGGAGACTTTGACAAGGATATAAGGCTTTTTAATGTAAATAACGGTTTTTTAAATTTAAAAACTGGACAACTTTATCCACATGATAGGGAGAAGTTATTCAGTAAGCAAAGTTATGTAGAATTTACTAATAAGATTGATTGTCCGCTTTGGGAAAATTTCTTACATGAAATCTTCGCAGGGGACAAAGAAGTAATTGATTATATTCAAAAGGCTGTAGGTTATAGTTTGACTGGATCCACAAGAGAACAATGCATGTTTATTTTGCACGGATATGGAAGAAATGGGAAGTCAGTTTTTTTAGATCTAATAAATGAAATTATGGGAGACTATGCGACGAATATTCAACCTCAAACTATTATGGTAAAAACTGGGTTTCAAGGTGCTGCAAATAGTGATGTTGCAAGGCTTAAAGGTGCTAGATTTGTAACTACCACAGAACCTAATGAAGGTATGAGGTTTGATGAAGGTTTAATTAAACAGCTTACTGGTGGCGACAAGGTAACTGCAAGGTTTTTATACGAAAACGAGTTTGATTTTAATCCTGAATTTAAAATATGGATTGCTGCTAATCATAAACCTATCATCAGAGGAAGAGACGACGGTATATGGCGACGTATGATTATGATACCTTTCACTGTACAAATTCCTGATGAAAAGGTTGATAAGGACTTAAAGTATAAATTAAAAAAAGAACTAAGAGGGATACTCAACTGGGCAGTTGAAGGATGTCTCAAGTGGCAGAGAGAGGGACTAAGTATGCCTCAGTCAATAAAGGTTGCTACTGAAGAATATAAGTCTGAAATGGATGTAATTACAGCTTTTATTGATGAGTGTTGCATTGTAAGTGCAGAAGAGAGTGTAAAAGCTAAAGATTTATACCAAGCTTATAAGAGGTGGGCCATTGAAAATGAACAATTTTTAATGAGTAACACCAAGTTTGGTAGGGAAATCGGAATGAAGTATCGAAAAGAAAGAGGCAGACAAGGAAATATATATAAAGGTTTGAAATTAAATTTTGATAGCGAACCATATAATATATATAAATCATATTAACTATTGTGTAGGGTTTGTGTATAGTTTGTGTATAGTTTGGAAAAATGAAACCGTTGATATTACTGGTCTGTGTATAGTTGTGTATGGTTTGTATACTTCTTTAAGACTTTTAGGATAAAAATATAAATATATATAAGTATATAGAAAAGGGCGAAAACCATACACAACTATACACACTTATTTTTTTAGAGGTGACTATGAAAGAAATTGATGTGCAAAATTCTATAAGAATTGGAGTAGCAGATATAGCTTTAATTTTTAGGGCGAATGTTGGTGGATTTAAGACGGAAGATGGAAGATTTATTACAACTGGTCTTCCTGCTGGATTTCCTGATTTATTTGGAGTAAGAAAAAGTGACGGGAAAGCAGTTTTTATAGAAGTTAAAAACGAAAAGGGCAAGCCATCTAAAAAACAACTCAAAATGGGAGAAGTTTTAAAAAATGCAGGTGCTAACTGGGGCATTGCAAGGTCGGTGGAAGAGGCAAGGAGGATAATTAATGAGAATTAACGAACTAAGAGACAAAATCGACAAACTTGGACAAAAATATGATAAAAACTTTATTGTTGAAAAGAATAAATATCCTAATGGTCAATCGTATATAAAAATTTGCGAGGGTTGCTCAAGTGATAATTATAAGATTGCAACAATAGACTTAGAAATACGATATGGATTTAGCGTGATTGGAATATCGTTTTATAAACTACCTGGGCCACTAAAAGAAGAACTTTTTGATATTTTAGTAGAGTTTGCAAGAACACCTGAAGGTGAGAGGGAAGAAGAAAAGAGATATCAATATAGGTTAAAAGAAAAGTATTGGTGGATAGCGGATAAGTTTTATGAAGAAAAGACCTATTTTAATTTCAGAACGGTTAGAGAAACTTTTATAGATATATGTTTAGGAAACAAAGAAGAAACAGAGCATTATAAAACTAAATTCACAGATGAAGAAATAGGTGCAATTGTAGAAAAATATGATATAGACTTAGAAATGTTTGACAAGATAGAGGTGTTAGATGAATAAGGAAAAACTTGAGGAAACTATAATCGAAAAAGGAAGACAAAAAGGTTTAGAACTAGACAGAAAATATGTAAAGGAGTGGTTTAATATGGGATACGAAAAACGTTCGATTGACCCTTTTACAAATTTTATAATGGGAATTTTAGATGAAATTATAGAGGATTTAGAAGATGAAGAATGTAAAGGTTGTGAAAACTGTACTGATTGTCACTGTCAAGACAATATTAAACAACCTAGTCACTATAAGTTAGATGGCTTAAACGTAGAAAGTATAGACGTAATAAAAGCAGTTTTAGGCAAAGACGGATTTAAGAGTTTTTGTATTGGAAATTGTTTGAAATATTTGATAAGGGCGGAAAAGAAGAATGGATTGGAAGATTATAGGAAATGTAAGGTTTACTTGGATTGGATTTTGGAGGAGTAGAAAATGAAAATAACTTATAAACAGTTTATTGAAGCAGTTGAAAATTGCATTGATTGCGATGGATATGTTAACAGAGATGGAGAAGAATTAAAAATCATTGAAGAAGTACTTGGAGTACATTTTGAAGACATAAACGATGAAGGCTTAAAAGGATATTTATTTGGATTACAACATATGCACGGGGTAGAAAAGGAAAAATATTTGCTTTTTGAAGATGATGAGGATTAAAAATGGCAGAAAAATTAACAGTATTAAGATTAGAAGATGCAATAGAAGTTGTCATAGACGCAATAAATCATTATGAATACGCATATAGCATAGATGCTTTAGTGGCAAACGCTAAAGAGTTTATGGAGTGTCGCAGTTTTGAAATAGAGAGAGATTAAGGAAAACAAGCAGGAATAACAACCGTGTATTGGTTTGATTGGTTAATTAGAATACTAATATTAATTAGCGTAAGTATAAGTATAGCGTTAATAGTGTTTACAATAGCTATGATATCAGCATTAAAGGTAAAACTAGGAGGTTAAAAATGACAAATGAACAAAAAGAAAAATACAAAAGACTACAAGATAGATTAAAAGAATTATCGGATTTATATGAGAAGATAGGCAAATTGTCTTTTTATATCAACACTGAAAAAGAAAATGGAAATGAAGTAGATGAATTACTGAACTCACAATTAGGTCACATGCTGAAATATGCAACAGAATTAGAACGAAGAATTTGTCAAGGAGTTTACTAAATGAGATTAAAAATTGAATTTAAATACCAATGTGAAGTTGAAGTCAGAGACGGAGAAACTATTTTAACAAATAAAAATTTAAACAAAGATAATCTTGTACCTTATTTATCAAATGAAATTAACAAGTTTTTCTTATCAAATGACGGTAGAACAGAAGCAGGTGGAATTGTAGATTTTGATTATAAACTGGAGGAATAAGGATGGATTTAAAAGACGTAGATAGAAAACTTAAACAACTACACAACTTACAAAAAGCAATCGTTAGAATTGCAAAGTGTACAGATGAAAAAGTTATAGCTGTTAATAGCGAAACCTATGAAGATGTTTATGGCAAAGAAATAACTTTAAAATTTTCAACGGAAGTACTTAAAGAAATGGAAAAAGAGTTGGAGGACTAAAAAATGGAAAAACATTTAGTTATCAAATATTTTGACGCATATCCTGAAAATAAATTTTATTTTGATAGTAAAGAAGAAGCAGAAGAATTTATTAAAGAAAAAGATACTAACCCAAGATATTTAACAACATACGAGTATAGAGGAATAGTTGAGGTGGAAGAATGCAAGAATTAATAACTAAAATCGAACAATGGGCAATAGACAGAGAACTGGACAAGAAAGCTACTGTAGAAGCCCAATCAATAAAAACAGCAGAGGAAATGGCAGAGTTAATTATTGGGATATCAAAGGATAATGTTGACCTTATAAAAGACAGTGTTGGAGATGTTTTTGTAACGCTTGTTATTGGGAATATGATTGATGAAAAGCACGATTTACAAAAGATATTATCTAGGACTAAGAACATAGAATATGAGGGAGAAAAAAGCGGACTGATATCTTTGATAAGTACAAGCCTTATGAGCACTATAGGAATGAGTTATGACAGTAGGGTTATATTGGGGACCATTAGAAAGTTAAAGATGGTGTGTAAGTTTTACAATTTAGATTTTACTGACTGTGTACAAAGTGCTTATGATGAAATCAAAGACAGAAAAGGAAAGACAATTGACGGGCAATTTATAAAAGAGTCTGACCTATGATAACCACTGAAGACAAGATAGAAACTGTAATATCTCTTCTTGGAGAGATACTTGAAGAAGTCGAAGAGTACAGAGAAGATTATCAAGAAGTGGCAAAAAGTAAATTTAGGCTGGAGGTTTGGTATGAGCAATGGAAATGAGAAGAATTATTTACTACTTGCTGAAGCTGTGATTGATGTGACAAGGGAAGACTACTTAGAAGCTTATAGATACTTATACAAAAGACGTGGTAGGAAGAAGAGAGAAGAAGTGAAGAGGTGTGAGTATATTATTAAAAGTACTGAGGAGTTTTTAAAGTACGGCTGGATAGGTAATGTTGTCTACATCAATGTTGATGAAGTACTTAGCACGTGGAGGAGGAATGCCTGATGAAGAAAGCAGAACTCTATAAACTATTTGGTTGTCACAATTTGATTAGAAGTTATGAACGACAACTTGAAAGACTTGATACTTTGAAGTCATTTGAGTATGGAGAGAGGGTTCAAACTTCTCATAAGAAAGGTTCTAGTGTAGAAGATAGTGCAATCAAAAGTATAGAGTTGAAGAGAGTTTTGATTAAAGAGATTAATTACTTGATAGGACTTAGTTTAAAAGCTAAGGAAGATTTTAAGGTGCTGGATAATAGAGAGAGGGCAGTACTTGAATTAAGATACCTTGAAGGCCTTGAGTGGAAAGATATTAGTAGGGAGCTTTGTTATAGTGAGCAGCATGTATATAAACTTCATGGTCAAGCTCTTAAAAAGATGAGAGTAAATGATAGTAAATGATAGTTGAGTATGTGATATTATAGTAGTGTAGGAAGTTGCCTAAGAGGTGACTTTCTTTTTTCATGTGCATAAATGCACCTCCTTTCATGCGGCGAATAAGCGACGGCTCAGGATTGGTCAGACTGGCAGCAAAGAAATTAAAGGACTTGACCATACATAACTAAGGATTATGTGGGAACATATACTCAAGATATATAGGCAGGGGTGGGAGCAATGAGTATTAATAAAATTCAAAGACCTGACAGACTTGGAGGTCATAGACAAGTATATGAAAGTAACAGAAAGAAGATATTCAAGACTCAAACTGTGTGTGGTATCTGCGGTCAACCTGTGGATAAGAGTTTAAAAACACCGCACCCAATGAGTCCTTGTATAGATCACATTGTGCCAGTGAGTAAGGGAGGACACCCAAGTGATATAAGTAACTTACAACTTGCACATATGTGTTGTAATAGGCAGAAGTCGGACAAGCTGGTAAAAGAGACACAAGTTTTTAAAACACAAACTATAAGTAATCGAAACCTACCTCTATCGAGAGACTGGTTCAGTTATAAGGGGGCATAACTCCCCCTCAGAGGGCTTGGCCGTTGTTCGGGCCGTCACTGTACGTATTTTCTCGTGAAACACGCTTAAACCCTAAAAATAACCGAAAAGGAGCAATGTATATGATTGATGATATGCGAAAAAAATTAGAAGATCATAAAAAAAGAGTCGATATAAAGTACCGACTTTATGACTCAAAATATCAAGACCAAGATATTGGAATTACAATACCTGCACAAATAAGGCAAAGATATAGAGCAGTCTTAGGTTGGTGTTCAAAAGCTGTAGACTCACTAGCTGATAGACTTGTCTTTAAAGAATTTCAAAATGACAACTTTCATCTAAACGAAATCTTTAACTTAAACAACCCTGACGTTTTCTTCGACTCAGCAATCCTCTCTGCACTTATAGGTTCTTGCTGTTTTGTCTATATTTCAAAAGAAAATGACAGGGCTAGATTACAAATAATTGAAGGCTCTAACGCAACTGGAGAAATTGATCCAATCACTGGTTTACTCAAAGAAGGCTATGCAGTACTTGACCGAGATAAAAATGGCAAACCAATCTTAGAAGCCTACTTCTTACCAGATAGAACTTTAATCTATGCTGATGACAAAATCGTAAGTAGAATTAACAACCCTGCAAATGTCCCTGCGCTTGTGCCAATTATCCACAGGCCAGACGCAGTAAGACCTTTTGGTAGAAGTAGAATTACAAGACATGCAATATACTTTCAACAACACGCAAAAAGGACACTTGAAAGAGCCGACGTCACAGCAGAATTTTATTCTTTCCCTCAAAAGTATATAGTAGGGCTTTCACAAGAAGCCGAACCAATGGAAAAGTGGAAAGCAACAATATCAAGTTTCTTGCAATTTACAAAAGACAGTGACGGAGACAGTCCGAAGCTAGGACAATTCACACAACCATCAATGAGTCCTTTCACTGAACAACTTAGAACTTTGGCAAGTGGTTTTGCTGGAGAAACTGGACTTACACTTGATGATTTAGGTTTTGTAACTGACAACCCATCATCTGCTGAAGCAATAAAAGCAAGTCATGAAACTTTAAGAATTGCTGCAAGAAAAGCACAAAGGTGCTTTGGTAGTGGCTTTTTAAATGTAGGATATGTTGCCAGATGCATAGAAGATGAGATGCCATATGTAAGAAATCAATTCTATTTAACTAAACCTAAATGGTATCCAGTATTTGAACCTGACGTAGCTACTCTATCAGGCATAGGAGACGCTGCAATTAAAATTAATCAAGCTATCCCTGAATACTTCGATAAAGACAGTCTTTCAGAATTGACAGGTATTAATCATGAATAAAACAGTAATTTTCTTATGTGGACTTATAGGTTCAGGGAAAACTACTTTTGCTAGAAACAATTTTAAAATCTTTACTGATTTAGATTACCTGCCTCCACACTCAACAAAAATAAATCAAGTAGAGTGGACAAAAAGGCTTTTAAAAAATCATGATGAAGTTTGTCATATAACCTGCTATCCAAAACTTGAAGAAATAAAAAGCTTTGAAGGTTACAACATAAGATACTTGCTTATTAATCCCAATTTAAACCAAGCTAAAACAAATATTCTTACACGGTCACGTCCACGTGATATGGAGAATTTAAAAAGAGTGTTTGACGCAAATAAAGAGTATTTAAGAAAGTATCAAAGAGCCAATATCAGATGGGAGATTATATGACATGACAAAAGATATAGTACCTGAAATCTTAGAAAAGATTGAAAATGAATTTAAAAATAAAACTTCAAAAAGTGATATTTTAAAAAAGAAAATTCTTGCTTTAAAAAACAAGAAAGTAACACACAAAGACTCAAATGAATTTGCGATAGAAATTGGTAAGATTTTAGCAGAAGTATTTAAAGATGAAATCACTGGAGACATTTTGCCAGATAATAGAATGTACTACAATATTGCAAAGAGATTGATTGAACCTAACTTGATAAAGAATTATGAACTTGTTAGCGACTTTTCAAAGGATGTTCAAGAGGTCTTAAACAGACAATCTAATATCTCTATAAAAGCTATTAAACCTGAAATTAACCAAGATAGAGTTGATGGTATAATTAATAAAATAAGTGATTATAATGACTTTGAAGATGGAAAATGGCTATTAGACGAACCAGTAAAGAATTTCACTCAATCAATTGTGGACGACACTATAAAAACAAATGCAGACTTCCAACATAAAGCTGGATTAAAACCAAAAATAATTAGAAAAGAAGCTGGTAATTGTTGTAAGTGGTGTAAGGAAGTAGTTGGAGTATATGAATACCCAGATGTACCTAAAGATGTGTGGAGACGACATAGATTTTGCAGATGCACCGTTGACTACTTACCAGGTGACGGAAGAAAGCAAGATGTATGGTCTAAACAATGGACCGATGTTGATAAAAGTGATAAAATTAATTCAAGGAGGAGAATCGCATTAGTCGAACACTCTTCATCGATTAATATAGTGAAGAAAGTTCGTTCTGGTGAAATTGATTTAACGAGCAATAAAGAACATTATGAAAAACATTTGTTAGGAACTAATCAGTTTAATCAACATTTAGAAAATAGAATAAAAAGAGGTTATGGAAAACAGAGTATACTTACTATATCTTACGAGGAAACGCAAAGATTAATTAATGAGTTTTATGGTAGGGGAATTGTTCAAAGTACAAAGTCTGGAAAACCAAGAAAACAGGAAGATGTAAATTTTAGAATGATTATTGGATATTATATTTATGAAGGTAAAGAGTATCCAACAACTAAGGGTAGAATACATTATGGAAGAAAGGGAACACATATAGTTCCAATAAAAGGTGATAATTTTGATTGATTGGGAAAAAGCTCAATGGGCAGATAAAATAAAAATAATATTTACTAATGGTGATAACATTGTATGTAGAGGAAATGGAATATCTTTAGCAGAAGATTTTGATGAACCTGAAGAACAGTATGATACTTTTTTTGTTATAAATGGTAAAAAAAATATTGCTTTAGATATTAAGAGTATAAAGGATATAGTTTATTTATAAAAGCACACTAACAATTAAATGTTAGAGGTGCTTTTTTATTGGAGGAAAAATGTTAGATGAAATAAAAATAGGTTGGAAAAATTATAAAATTATAAAAACAAATCCGAACCATAATTTAATAAATAACGGAAATGATTGTTATGGTGAAATAGACTATGATAAGCGTGAAATTTATCTTAATGAATTGCTAAATGATGAAGAACAAAACAAAGCAACTTTAATACATGAAATATTACACGGAATTTCAGATATGTATAATTTAGAACTTTCCGAAGATATAGTTTCAAGGTTAGGAGAAGCATTATACATCGTGCTTAAAGATAATAGCATTCAGCTAACTAAAGATAATCGTGAGTTAATTGTGTAAAAATCACACGTAAATTAGCACGATTAAGCTTTACAAAGGAGTTTGAAATATGAAAAAATATGGAAATCAAACTCCCACTAAGTCGGTAATTTTAGATTATGATAAAACTCTAGGTCATGAGGCTATAGAGCTTTATGAAAAAACTGGAAGAAGTCCCTATCCTTGGCAAGAGAAGATGGTAAATGATTTATTTGCCATGAATGACGAGGACCTCTGGACTCACTCTAAGTTTGGTTACGCAGTTCCAAGAAGAAATGGTAAAACTGAAGTAGTCTACATGGCTGAACTTTGGGGACTCTTTAATGGACTAAATATCCTACACACAGCACATAGAATTTCAACCTCTCACTCTTCTTTTGAAAAATTAAAAAAGTATCTTGAAGATATGGAACTTGAGGATAGAGAAGACTTTTCATCTATCAAAGCAAAGGGACAAGAAAGAATTGAGTTAACCGAACACGGAGGAGTAATCCAGTTTAGAACAAGGACTGCCACAGGTGGTCTTGGTGAAGGTTTTGATATGCTCATCATAGACGAGGCTCAAGAGTATACAGATGACCAAGAGTCTGCACTGAAATATACAGTCACAGACTCAGACAATCCTATGACGATAATGTGTGGAACTCCACCAACTTTGGTATCAGGTGGGACAGTCTTTACAAAATATCGTGAGTCAATTCTTTCAGGTGGAAGAAAACACAACGGCTGGGCTGAATGGTCTGTGGACGATATGTCAGATATAAACGACAAATCTTTATGGTATCTTACTAATCCATCAATGGGTCACAAGCTTACAGAAAGAGCAATTGAAGAAGAAGTTGGTCCAGATGAGACCGATTTTAATATTCAAAGGTTGGGATTGTGGTTAAGATACAATCAAAAGTCGGCAATATCTGAATTTGAATGGGAAGCTTTAAAAGTTAAGAAGCTGCCTACACTAAAAGGAAAATTATATGCTGGAATAAAATATGGCAAGGATGGAACTAACGTAGCCTTATCAATCGCAGTCAAAACTCTTTCAAATAGGATTTTTATTGAGTCGATAGACTGTCAAAATATCAGAAATGGCAACGCCTGGATAATCAAATTTTTAAAAAATATTGATGTTGAAAAAATCATTATTGACGGAGCCTCAAGACAAGATATCTTGTCAAAAGAATTAAAAGATGAAGGACTTAACAATGTAATTTTACCAACAGTAAAAGAAATTATAATTGCAAACTCAATGTGGGAAGAAGCAGTCTTTTCAAAAACTTTGTGTCATATGGACCAACCCTCACTTAGTCAAGTAGTTACAAACTGCGATAAAAGACCTATCGGCACAAGCGGTGGTTTTGGATATCGAAGTCAATTTGAAGATATGGATATAGTCCTTATGGATAGTGCTTTACTTGCTCACTGGGCTTGCAAAGAACAAAAAGAACAAATAAAACAAAAAGTTAGTTATTAATTGGTGGTAGTTTCCAAAATGGAAATAACCACTTTTTTAATATAAAAAATTACCAGACGTGGGCAAACGGGAGGAAAAAAATGAGTGAATTTAAAGTAATCGAAACTCAAGAAGAATTAGACAAGATAATATCAGAAAGACTTAAAAGAGAGAGAAGCAAAGTTGAAGAAGAATTTAAAGAAAAAGAGAAATCTTTTCAAACCGAAATTCAACAACTTAAATCAGAAAATGCTGAAGTAAAAGCAAACCTTGAAAAGCTTGGAGAAAAGGATACTGAAATTGAAAAACTTAAAGGGCAAATTAAAGGATATGAAAAGTCCGAACTTAAAAGAAAAATTGCACTTGAAAATAAAATTCCTTACAACCTAGCTGGAAGAATCCAGGGAGAAACTGAAGAAGAAATGCTTGAAGATGCTAAAAGTCTTTCAAGATATTTTGAAAAAGAAGAAGTAGTGCCACCACTTAAGAACCCTGAAATTAACAAAGGACAAAGTGGAGCATATAAAGAATTATTACAAGGTTTAAACCTTGAAGATTAGGAGTGAAAATATGGCAGAAGTATTATCAAAAGGAAATTTATTTAACGCACAATTAGTAAATGATTTATTTAACAAAGTAAAAGGAAAATCATCACTTGCAGTACTTTCAGGGCAAGAAGCAATACCATTTAATGGCACAGAACAATTTGTATTTTCAATGGATTCTGAAATTGACATTGTAGCTGAAAATGGCAAGAAGTCTCACGGTGGAGTTACACTAGAACCAGTTACAATTGTACCTTTGAAGGTAGAGTATGGTGCAAGAATATCAGATGAATTCGTGTATGCATCAGATGAAGCTAAAATCAATATGCTAAAAGCTTTCAATGAAGGCTTTGCAAGAAAGCTTGCTAAAGGTCTAGACCTTATGGCAATTCACGGAATTAATCCACGTTCAAAAGCAGCCTCAGAACTTATTGGTACTAACTGCTTTGAAAAAAAAGTTACTCAATCGGTAGCTTATACTGAAGCAGACCCAGACACAAACATTGAAGCAGCTGTAGGACTAGTACAAGGTTCTGAAGGAGAAGTTAACGGACTTGCAATGGCACCTGCTTTTGCAACTGCACTTGCAAAACTTAAAGTTAATGGTGTTAAACAATTCCCTGAATTTGCTTGGGGTTCAAGCCCAGATTCAGTTAATGGTTTAAGATGTGACGTAAACCCAACAATCGCAAATGGTGGAAAAAACAAAGCTATAGTTGGTGACTTTGCTGGTGCTTTTAAGTGGGGATATGCAAAACAAATTCCACTTGAAGTTATCCAATACGGGGATCCAGACGGAACAGGTAAAGACCTTAAAAACTATAACCAAGTTTACTTAAGATGTGAAGCATACTTAGGCTGGGGAATCCTTATGCCAGAATCTTTTGCAATCGTAAAGGAAGCTTAGTATGAAGTATATAAATACAAAAACAGGGGCTATCATTGATAGTCCTTGTTTAATTTCAGGCGGAGATTGGGTTGAGTACGGAAAACAAAAACCTAAAAAAGAAGTCATAGAAGAAGTTAAAAAGACAGTTGAAGAACCTTCAACAGATTTAACAAAAGAAGAAGTTATCAACGAACTTGACGCACTTGGAATTGAATATAGCAAAAAAGCAAAAAAGGAAGATTTAATCAAGTTGATGATGGGTGAGTAGTATGACTTACACAACAGTAGATGATGTAATACAACTTTTTAGACAACTTACAAAAGAAGAGGTTGACAAAGCAGAGGGACTGATACCAGTTATTGAGTCTTCTATAAAACTTGAAGCTGATAATGTAGGCAAAAACTTAAACAAAATGCTTGAAGATGAAGACTTTAAAAACGTCTTTAAGTCAGTGGTTGTGGATATCGTCGGAAGAACTTTGATGACTTCTACAAATCAAGAACCTATGACACAGTCTTCAGAGTCCGCCTTGGGCTACTCATGGTCGGGAACTTTCCTTGTACCAGGCGGTGGACTTTTTATAAAAAGGTCAGAGCTTGCAAAGTTGGGACTAAAAAGGCAAAGATACGGAGTGATTGATTTTTATGACGAAAATCAAGGGAATAACAGTTACTTTAATCGATAAAGTAGAAATAGATAAAGATCCTTTTGGGCAACCTATTTATGAAGACAAAGAAATACCAGTTGAAAACGTCTTGGTCGCTCCTACCTCAACGGACGACGTGACCAATCAATTAAATTTGACTGGCAAAAAAGCTGTCTACACTTTGGGAATACCAAAAGGAGATAATCATAACTGGGAAAATAAAGAGGTAAGATTTTTTAATCAAAGATGGAAAGTCTTCGGTAAAGAAATTCAAGGTATAGAAGATTTAATTCCTTTAGATTGGAATAAGAAAGTGATGGTGGAAGCCTATGAGTAACTTTAAATTTGAATTAAATTCTTCTGGAGTAAAAGAACTTCTAAAAAGTGATGGAATTAAAAATGTGATAAATTCCCACGCTCAAAGAATATATTCAAGCCTTGGTGACGGATACAAAGTTGACCAATATGACGGAGTGAACAGGTCTAACGCTATGGTGTGGGCATCCAGCAGAAAAGCAAGAAAAGACAATAAGAAAAATAACACACTTTTAAAGGCGATAAGATGATAGAAATTACAATCAAAAAATACCTTGAAAAAAATCTAAAAGTACCAATCTTTTTAGAAGTCCCAGAAAAAATGCCGAGTAAATTTATAGTCTTTGAAAAGACGGGGTCAAGTAGGAAGAATTATCTTAATTCTTCAACCTTTGCTTTTCAATCCTATGCTTTAAATTTATACGGCGCAGCAAAATTAAATGAAGAATTAAAAGAGGTAGTGCTAAAAATGTTAGAACTACCAGAAATGGCAAACATAAAATTAAATTCAGATTATAACTTTACGGATATGGATTTAAAAAAATATAGATATCAAGCAGTCTTTGATATCTATCACTATTAGGAGGAATTAATATGGCTCAAAATGCAAGCAATGTTTCATATGGTAAACCTAAAATTGAGGGAGCAATTTGGACTGCACCTCTAGGTTCAAAATTACCTATTAATGCGATAGACAATCTTGACAAAGCCTTTAAAGGTTTAGGTTATGTATCAGAAGATGGATTAAAAAATGAAAACTCAATGGAGTCCGAAACAATAAAAGCTTGGGGTGGAGACTCTGTTTTAGTAATTCAATCAGAAAAGACAGACACTTTCACTTACAAACTAATTGAAATTTTAAACGTTGACGTACTAAAAGAAGTATACGGACAAACAAATGTTACAGGAACCTTAGAAACAGGAATTACAATCAAAGCAAATGCAAAAGACCTTGAAGAACATGTGATAGTTGTAGATATGATTTTACAAGGTGCTTTAAAAAGAATTGTAATCCCAAAAGCAAAAGTTTCAGAAATTTCAGAAGTTGAGTATACAGACTCTGACGCTGTAGGTTATGAACTTACACTTACAGCAATTCCAGACGAAAAAGGTAACTCACACTATGAATATATCCAAAAAGCACCTCAAGTTACGGGGGAACAATAGATGACAAAAGGTATCACAAAATCAGGATTTAAATTTACTTTACTTGAAGAAGTTTTAGACGACATGGAACTTTTAGACTTAATCAGTGAAGTAGATGAGAATCCTCTTTTACTTCCTAAACTTATAGAAAGACTTTTAGGAGAGAAGCAAAAGAAAAGACTCTACGATCACTGTAGAGACGATAAAGGAAGAGTGTCCTCTACAAGAATTTCAGATGAACTTGTAGAAATCTTCTCCAAGACAAAAGTAAAAAACTAATATTCCTTACCAGTGCTTTAAAAAATTATGAAGAAGAGGTCGTATGCGACTTGGCAGAGACTTATAATATTTTGAATTATAAGGAAGTCCCTCTAAAGACTTTAGCGACACTTGTCAAAGGACTTAGAGGGGACTCAAGGTTGATGATGGCTATAACGAAGACCACTGTAGATATGAATACCTATCTACAAGCTGGGATTTTAGATAGATTGTCTTTCTTGGCTTGGGCTAAGACAAAAGACGGACAGAAAAATCAAAATAGACCACAATCAGTTGTCGACGCTTTGTCGACTTCTGAAAAACCTAAAAAATCATATGGAGCAAGCACTGGTGAGGAGTACGAAAAGTTAAGAAAAGAAATAATTAAGAAAGTGAGGGAAAATAATGGCAACTGATATAGGTAAAGCGTATGTGCAAATTATACCCTCTGCAAAAGGAATAAAAGGTGGAATCGAAAAGAGTATGGGCGGAGAAATGCAATCTGCTGGATCCTCACTTGGGAAAACTCTAGTCGGCACTTTAAAGAAAGTTATAGTAGCTGCTGGGATTGGAAAGGCAATCATAAGCACTGTAAAAGAAGGCGCAGCTCTTGAACAATCTTTAGGTGGGGTCGAAACTCTTTTCAAAAATTCCGCAGATAAAGTAAAGAAACATGCTGCAGAAGCTTATAAAACTGTAGGAATTGGCGCCAATGATTACATGGAAAATGTAACTTCTTTTAGTGCTAGTCTACTTCAGTCTTTAGGTGGAGATACAGAAAAGGCAGCTAAAGTCTCAAACATGGCTATGATTGACATGGGGGACAACGCAAACAAAATGGGAACCAATATGCGAGATATACAAAACGCATATCAAGGTTTTGCAAAGCAAAATTACACTATGCTGGACAACTTGAAACTTGGTTATGGTGGTACAAAAACCGAAATGGAAAGACTTCTTGCTGACGCTGAAAAGCTTACTGGTGTGAAATACGACATCAACAATCTTTCAGACGTATACGAAGCAATTCACGCAATCCAAGGAAATTTAGGCATCACAGGGACGACTGCTCTTGAAGCAAGTGAAACGGTTTCAGGTTCTTTTAACGCAATGCTTGCAGCTGCTAAAAATTTACAGGGCGCGATTGCTGGGCAACTTGACCTCGGACCAAGTTTACAAGCTATGGCTGATACTATAGCGACCTTTCTTTTTGGGAATTTAATTCCTATGGTTTGGAATATCGTAAAAGCTTTACCTCCTGCACTAATAGGTTTTATTAAAGCTTTTCTTCCGCGCTTGCTTCAAGCAGGACAAGATTTTATAAACTTCTTAGCCCAAGGTATCACTGTAGGAATACCGAACTTACTGGCAAAAGGTGCTGAAATTGTTCAAAACATAGGACAAGGTATCGTCCAAGGTTTTCCTGCTTTTCAAGCAAATTTCGTAGCACTCTTTTCTACAATTGGAGAATTTATTTCAAGTCATGCGCCTGCTTTTCTATCAAAGGGCGCTGAAATCATAGGTAAAATTGCTATGGGTATTTTACAGGCAATACCAACTGCAGTTGGTGGACTGATGGACCTCTTCTCTGCATTATTTAGTTTCATTGGAGAAAATTTCCCAAAAATTATGGAAAATGGGAAAAATCTAATAGTAAAACTATGTGAAGGTATTAAGGATAAAATTCCAACTGTCTTACAAACTATAGGAAAGCTACTTCTTGATGTGCTTACAAAGATAGTAGAGAAGTTACCAGATTTCCTAAAAAACGGAATTGAGATGGTAAAGAGAATTGCAGTAGGTATAATTCAAAACTTACCCGAAGTAATAACTGCAATCGGAAGAGTTTTACTAAAAATCATTGCAGAAATAGTAAAGAACTTACCAACAATCCTAGCAAAAGGTGTCGAACTTATTGGCAAACTTGCTGCAGGGATTTTACAAGCAATACCAACTGCCGTGTCTGCTGCTGCTGGAGTCTTAGGAGCTATAATTTCAAAGATAGGCTCTTATGTAGGACAAATGCTTTCTAAAGGTGTTGAACTTATCGGAAGTTTAGCAAGAGGAATTGGAAATGGATTAGGTGCTGCTGCAAGTGCTGCAGGTAGAGTTCTTGGTGGAATTGTAAGAGCTTTCACTGGTGGAGTGGGGCAATTGGTAAGTGCTGGTAGAAACTTAATTCTTGGACTTGCAAGAGGGATTGGAAATGCAGTTGGTGCTGCAATAGGAGCTGCAAGAAGAGCTGCAAGTAGAGTTGTTGGTGCTGTTAAGGGTGCTTTTAAAATTCACTCACCATCGAAAGTTTTTGAAGAAATCGGGGAATATCTTAATCTTGGACTTGCCGAAGGTATCACAGGAAGCTTAAGACCAGTATCAAGAGCAATGGACCTTATGGAAGAAGAAACTACAAGAGACTTCTCCACAAATTTCTTAGGAACTGCAAAAGGTGCTATAACTGCAGGAGTTGGGGATATAGTTGCAGGACAAAAAGAACAACCTATGTACTTGAATTTATCTATGGGTGGTCACGTCTTCAAAACTTTTGCAGAAGATATCACTAGAGTACAAGATAAGCAAACAAACTTAGAACTTGAGTATTAAGGAGGTGTTAATATTGATTTATTGTAAACTAAACTTTAATGGAATAAATTTAGATGATGAGTTAGTCGGCTACACTACTGTGAATGTAGAGGGTAGAGGACTAATGACAAGAGATATTAACACTTTAAATATTGAGGGACGAGACGGAGATTATATCCTTGGTGGTAAGTATCCACCAAGGAAAATCGTTGTTCACTATGTGATTAAAGCTACAAGCAATCGAAATAAACTTTATATCTTAAGACGACTCAATGAATATTTACAAAGCACTGAAGACGTACTTTTTTACTTTGCAGATGAAGACGAAGTTTTCAGGTACGGAAGAGTTATAGAAGTAGAAGACCCACCTTATGACCAATGGCAAGGCTTGGGAAAGTTTGTAATTCACTGTCAAGACCCTTACCAATATGGACACTCCAGAGAAGCAAAGGGGAAAATTATCACAAGGGGTTTAGAGCCAGTTGATATAGAAAAAATTTGTTTTAAGGTTTCATCAAGTACGAAGAAATTAATCGTAAGAAATAATAGGACTGTAAGAAAGATTGTTTTAAATGGCAACTTTTCAAGTGGCAATCTTGTAGAAATTACAAAGGATAAAATCTTCGTAAATGGAGAAAATAAGATGGAATATTTAGATCCAATGGAAAGTGATTTTCACGAATTTAAACTCTATAGAGGAGACGAGGTCACAGTCAACTATGGTGGAGATATTTTAATTAATTACAGGGAGAGATGGATATGACAGGAGTTTTTCTCTTTGATAAAAATCAAAAACTAATAAAGACAATTTCTCCTAAAAATCTTACTGTAAACAATCAGACCATAGAGATAAACGGCCTTATAACTGCTGATGTAACTACAAAGTATGACATAGCAGAAAAACATATCTTTGAAAATGCTCAATATTTAGGACAAAAGGAAGACGATAATTTTTGGTTATATAAAATAAAAACAAAAGAAAAACAAAACAACCTAATCAACTTCACTTGTGTCCACGTCTTCTTTGATGACCTAAAAGGAAAGATAATCAGAGATATAAGACCAAGAAATGTGACAGCCTCATATGCTATAGGACAGATTTTAACAGGGACAGGTTGGGAAGTGGTGAGTAATAATGTCACTAGAGTGGGAACAAGTAACTTTTATTTTGTAGATACTCTAACAGCTTTTACAAATGCTTTAAAAACCTGGAACTGCGAATTTATCCCAAAAATCACTTTTGCAGATGGGAAGATATCCTCAAAAAAAATATATCTTTATGATGAAATCAAAAATGATTATGGAAAGTGGTTTGAATACGGCGACAAACTGGTAGACGTAGTAGCAGAAACTGACTTTGATATCTACACAGCTTTTATAGGACTTGGGAAAGGTGAAGAGAGTGAAACAGGTGGTTTTGGTAGGAAAATAAGATTTGATAAAGTTGAATGGTCAAAGTCAAAAGGAAATCCAGTAGATAAACCTTTAGGACAAGACTATGTAGAAATCAAAGAGGCTACATCGCAATTTGGATATCCTGATGGAACTCCAAGAATTGGTATAGTGGAATTTCCTGATACTGAAGACAGAGAAACTTTGATAAAGCAAACTTATGAACACGCACTTGAAAACTCTAGACCAAAATTACAATTAAAATCAAAAGCCGTGTCAAAAGAAAAAGTTGAACTTGGAGAAGTGTGTGCAATCATAAGACCTGACCTTGATATAAGATACAAAACAAGGATCTTTAAAATCAAGAAAGACTTCCTAAATCCCGAAGTGGTCGAGTTTGAATTTGGAGATAAGGTTGTAGTATCTACAGCTGATAGAATTAAACAATCAAATTATGAAAATGCTCAAAAAGAAAATGCTGTAAATTCAAAGCTGGAGAGACTTCTTGTAGAGATAGCCGATAGCTACTTGAATGAAGATGGGTACAACTATGAGTTAAAAGCAAATAACGAATACAAACTTCCTGCTGGATACTACAGTTTTGACAGACCTATAGACCAAAATCCAATCAAGGTTGTCTATATGGGAGCTGGAAAGATTTTAATTGCTGACACTAAAAATCCAAAAGGCGACTGGAATTGGAGGACTGCAATAACTGCAAGTGGTATCGCAGGAGATGAAATTATCACAAACTCCATAAGTGCAAATAAACTGAAATCTGACGTAGGACAAAGTTTAGACCTAAGCTCAAATAAAGCAATCACAACTTTAGT
This sequence comes from Lagierella sp. ICN-221743, assembly GCF_037890055.1. Taxonomy (NCBI): domain Bacteria; kingdom Bacillati; phylum Bacillota; class Tissierellia; order Tissierellales; family Peptoniphilaceae; genus Lagierella; species Lagierella sp. ICN-221743. The sequence goes on from NZ_JBBKBD010000004.1 coordinate 119,653, forward strand.
CTCTGATGTAGAGGGTAACGCCTCTGCAATCAATCAGACAAAAGAATCTTTAGGGCTCTTTGTAAAAAAAGACGGAGTAATCACAGCAATCAACTTAAGTCAAGAAAGTGCAAGAATAAAAGGAAAAAACATAATCCTTGACGGACAAACTCAAGTCAATGGCGACTTTTCAGTCTCAGGCTCTGCTCTCTTTGGAACGATAAACGCAAGTAATATCAACGTAACGAACCTTAACGCTGACAATCTAAGCAGGGGTACTGTAGAAAGACCATATGATTATGGCAAAATGAGTAATGGGTCTTACGACTATGACTTAAAAGGAAATTCTGTATCTTTCAGTGGAAATTCAAGCTATATCACAATAACGGATAGAGGCAATAGAGGTCAAGTCGATATAAACGGCACTGTAGCAGCAAGAGGTTCAGGATATGTATACGAACTCAATCGTGGTGGACTTACAGGACCCGCAGGAAATATGATTGGGCAATCTTGGGAGGGTACTTCCCTAAAAGGACCAGGTATGGGGTCGCCGTCTATTACAATAGACTCTTCAGGAGTAGTAAGGATAGGTAGGCTTTTTGTAAATGGAAAGGAGATTACAGGCTAAATGCAAGTAAATTTACTAGGGAATGTCGTAGATGACAGAACTGGCACGATAAATGTCGGTTTTGAAATCAACGATATTTTAAACAATATAAGATACAGAGGAGACTTAAACGTGTCCCAAGAAGAATATAATAAGGCTTTTTTACAAGGTGGCATAGCTCCACTTGTGCTGGAAAAGCTTTCAAAGTCAGTAGTAGGTGAGGACTCTGTAAGCAAAGGTGTAATTTTAGTTAGAGAAGAAATCGAAAAACAAATGCAGAAGCTTACACTTGAACTTACCATGATGATTTCACAAGCTTTGGCACCACAAGTACAAATGCCACCTATGCCACCAACAGAGGATAAAAAAGATGACAATAATACTGATATTGGTACTGATAATACAGATATCAATGCTGAATAAACTTATAGGAGATGATAGTATGTATAAATTAAGTAAAGATAGTTATGTAGTTTTAGCATGGGTTACAGCAGTTAAAGTCCAAGGATATCCACTTGAAAAGGTACCAGAAATCTGTGGACTTAAAGAGATTGTAACTGAAATTGTAAAAGAAGATGAGGCTTAAAGCCTCTCTTTTTTTTCATAAAAAGGAGAATTTTATATGAATTTAGGTATAAAGTCAATAACTTTAAGGTTTGATGACAATCAACTGGGATACCTTCAACCAGTACAAGGAGATACAAAATCAAGAGGCTTTCTTGTAGAGATGGTGTCCACTGATGGAGAAGTCCTTGACGCAAGTACGACTTATGAGTGTAGGCTTTATGGTGTAAACTCAAATTATCCTGATAAAACTTTCTACACAGTAGCAACTGTGGAAGAAGGTAGATACAAGCTATATTTATCAACTGATATGGTATCCAAGGCTGGAACTTTAAAGCTACAAGTAGCACTGTATAAAGGTGCTGAAGAGCTTATACAGTCAGAAGTCAAAGAGATAGAAGTATCAGAGTCAATGGCAAATGGCGGAAACATAGGCAAAGACTTAGTAGTCGATTTTACCAAACTTGAAAAGGCACTTGAACGTGTAGACATACAAGAAAAAGCCTACAAAGACAGCCTACAAAAGCAAGAAGTTATAAAGGCTGATATAGACAGTAAACAAAGGCAAGTATCGACTGACACTACAGCAGTCAAGAAAATCAGGACTGATATGGAAGGCGTAATGGCTGCAGAAGCTAGTAGGGTAAGT
>NZ_JBBKBD010000005.1:0-116091 GCF_037890055.1 Lagierella sp. ICN-221743
GGAAATAGAAATTAAAAATCCCTTTCAGGGATAGGCTAAAGTGGCAAAAACAGTTAGGTTTGAACGGAGTGAAAACCAGCGCCTTGAGACGCTGGTTGGTATCACTCGGGCTTATAGCCCTTGAACAAACCACCCGTTTTACGGGTGGTCATGATTGGAATATTTTAAATTTCAAAGAGGTAAAATGTTGTTTATTAAGACAAATACAAATAAAGGTTGACAATATAAAAAATAACCCTTATGATTATATGTAAATTTAACAAGTAAAAGCGTTAAAGCAAAAAGGAGATTCATATGAAAAATAATAAGTTTACATCAACATGGGGTTTTATACTCACAACTGTAGGTTCTGCAGTTGGCATGGCGAATGTATGGGGCTTTCCATACAAACTTACGGCAAACGGCGGTGGAGCATTTTTAGTAGCGTATTTATTCTTTATTATTATATTTGCTTATTTTGGATTGTCAGCAGAGTATGCAGTGGGAAGATATTCAGAAACGGGAACACTAGGATCATACGAAAAGGCCTGGTCACATGTTAAACTTTCAAAAGTTGGAAAGATTATAGGAATTTTACCACTTTTAGGTTCAATTTGCATCGCCATTGGATATGCAGTAATTATTTCCTATGTTTTAAAATCACTTTTCCAAAGTTTAACAGGTAGCTTAATGACAGTGGACTCAGAAGTTTGGTTTAATTCTTTTTCAGGTACAAACTTCAGTGTCATACCATTTCACTTTATAGTAATAGCTATAACACTTTTAACCTGTGTAAGAGGTGCCCACTCCATAGAAAAGGCAAATAAGATTATGATGCCACTGTTCTTTGTGCTATTTGTTATTTTGGCTGTTAGAGTTGCCTTTCTTCCCAAGGCTGTTGAAGGATACAAATTTATGTTTAAACCAGATTGGCAAATGTTAAAGGACCCAAAAGTTTTAGTTGGAGCCATGGGGCAGGCATTTTTCTCCCTATCAATTACAGGTAGTGGAATGATAGTGTGTGGAGCTTACTTAAACAAAGATGAAGATATAGTTGAAGGAGCAAAACAAACTGCCCTTTTCGACACAATCGCAGCCTTAGTTGCAGCCCTAGTTATGATACCGGCACTGTTTTCATATAGCGCAAACCCAGAAGGAGGTCCGGGCCTACTATTCGTAACCCTACCAAAAATTTTACAAAATATGATAGGTGGAAGAATATTTGCAGTGGCACTATACTTGGCAGTATTATTTGGAGGTATCTCTTCATTACAAAATATGTTTGAAGTTGTTTGCGAATCAATCCTTCACAATTTTAAAAAGCTAAATAGAAAAACAGTATTAATTTTTATAGGCATTGCAGCATTTGTTCCGGGAATTTTCATGGAGCCGATAGGAGGAGTCAAAGGAGCAATCCTTGGAGGATGGGGCCCTTGGATGGACCTAGTTTCCATTTACATCATCCCAATGGGAGCAACCCTAGGAGCCTTTACATGGTTCTGGATTATGGACAAAAATGCACTGCTAAATGAAATAAATACAGGAAGCAAAAAGAAATACACCAAGACTTGGTACTACCTTGGAAAATTTATCTATGTACCAATGGCAATAATTTTATGCTTTGTAGCATTGTATTTTAAAATTGCCTTTTAACGTAAACTGTCAGGGGCGACCTTGGCAGTTTTTTAATTGACCCAAATCTTATAGCGTGTTGATAATATGCAACATTGAAACAAATATTCACTTAGTGTATGATTAGTTTAATCAACATTTCATAAAGAAATAATTGATAATTCTGATATTAGAAAGATGATTTGATAAAATGAATTTACAACCATTTGTTAAATGGGCAGGAGGAAAACGGCAATTACTTCCAGAAATATTAAAAAGAATGCCAGAAAATTTTAATGGATACTATGAAGCTTTTATAGGTGGAGGAGCTCTTTTATTTGAATTGCAACCAGAAGATGCAATAATAAATGATATAAACCCTCATTTGATATACACATATAATACGATTAAAAACAATGTTGAAGAGTTGATCAAAACACTTAAAAAATGGGATGAAATTGAAACAACAAAAGAAAAATATTATGAAATGAGAGATCGATTTAACAAAAAAATAATTGATAAAGATTTTGATGTTGAAATGGCTGCACTATTTATATATTTAAATAAAAGATGCTTTAATGGTCTTTATAGAGTGAATTTAAAAGGTTTGTTTAACGTTCCATTTAATAACAAAAAGAAAGTGAATTCTTTTGACGAAGAGAATTTGAAAAACATGAGTCAGTATTTAAAAACAGTTACTATACATCAAGGGGATTTTGAGGATTGTTTATCGACGGCAAAAAAAGGAGATTTTATATTTTTAGATAGCCCATATGCACCTTTAAAGCCTACATCATTTAGTGATTACACAAAACAAGGATTTGATATTGATTCACATAAAAGGCTTGCCAAAGTATTTAAAGAATTAGATGAAAAAGGTTGCTATATTATGCTTACAAATCACGATACAAAATTGATAAGAGAATTATATGAAGGTTATAACATGGAAAATGTTAATGCTAAGAGAATGATTAACAGTGATTCTACTAAGAGGTTTGCAACAGAATTGATAGTGAGGAATTATGAATAAAAATTATTTAGCTAAAGTAATTGAAGGCGATTGTTTAACTATTTTACCAAAATTTAAAGAAAAATCTATCGACATGATATATGCAGATCCGCCTTATTTTTTATCCAATGGGGGAATATCTTGTAAAGGTGGAGAAATGGTATCGGTAGACAAGGGTGATTGGGACAAAATTGACAGTAAAGAAGAGATGCACGAGTTTAATCGAAAGTGGATTAGAGAATGTAAAAGAGTTATGAAAGATAATGGAACCATTTTTATCTCAGGGACCTTCCATAATATTTATTCTGTAGGGATGGTTCTATATGAAGAAGGATTTAAAATACTAAACAACATCACTTGGGAAAAAACTAATCCACCACCAAATTTATCCTGTAGGTACTTTACACACTCAACAGAAACGATAATTTGGGCAAGAAAAAGCGAAAAAGTAAAGCACAAATATAATTATAACCTTATGAAGTCCCTTAATAATAACAAGCAGATGAAAGATGTTTGGAGAGGTCCTTGTATAACAAAAAATGAAAAGAAATATGGTTATCATCCTACACAAAAACCAATGTATTTAATTGAAAAAATGATTTTAGCAGCTTCAGACGAAGGGGATTGGATATTAGATCCTTTTCTAGGTTCGGGAACAACTTCTGTAGTAGCTTCAAAGCTAGGAAGAAATAGTGTGGGTATAGAAATGGATTCGGATTTCATAAATATAATTGATAACAGATTTAAAGGAGAAAAATTAAAATGTACCATACAGAAAATTATTTAGAATTAATACCTTTGTTCGTTGAAAATCTTCTTCCAACAAACAGAGGATATGACTTTTTCGTAAATTGGGAAAATGCTAAGTTATATAAAGAGTTCGAGATAGAATTAAATGCTATGAACGTTCTTATTAGAAATGACGAAATGGATGAAGTATTTTATGATTTAGTAAAAAAACTTCCTACAGTAATAAATACATTTCCTTTACTTTTTGCCCTATCAAAAGGTGAAAGAGATAAGCTTTGGAGAGGAAAAAATAAATTAGAAATAGCAAGCTTAGTACACAAAACTATTGAGTCATTTGACTTTTCAAGAGTAAAAACATCAGAACCGTTAACCGATGAAGACATTGAAGAGTATTACTTATTTTTTATTGAGATGGGATTACAAGATCTTTTTAAAAACTTCTTAGAAAAGAGTGTTGTTGATTATGTGATAGGAGTATTGGTAGGACTAGATTCTAATGGAAGGAAGAACAGAAGTGGAAGTTCTTTTGAAAATCTTTGTATGGAATTAATTAAACCAATATGTAAAAAATATGAAATAGAATTATTACCGCAAAATCAGTTTAAAGTTCTAGAAGATAGAGGACTTAAGATAAGTGAAGATATTAAGTACAGAAAGGCCGACTTTATACTTGTCAAAGATGAAAAAGTAGTTAACATTGAAGCAAATTATTATTTTGCGGCAGGATCAAAACCTGAAGAAATAGTAGATAGTTATATAAATAGGAAAAATGATCTAAAGAAAAATGAAATAGATTTTATTTTAATAACAGATGGTTTTTGTTGGCAAAACGAAAATAAAAATCAGCTAAACAAGGCTTTTAGATACTTTTCAATCTTAAATTATTATATGGTTAAAACAGGCTACCTGGAAAAAGAATTAAAGACTATTTTTGAATTAGAATAAAGGAGCAAAGATGATTACAAAAACAGTTGACTGTATAAATTTGGGAATAAAGCCTACGCCAATTCAAAAGCTTGAAAATATTTCTAAGGAATATGGATGTGAAATATATATTAAAAGGGATGATTTAATTGGTGTTGGCCTTGGAGGAAACAAGGTAAGAAAGCTTGAGTATCTTTTAAAGGACGCTAAAGATAAAGGGGCAAAGGTGGTTTACACTAATGGTGCATTACAGACGAACCATGGAATGTTAACTGCCACTTGCGCAAGTAAACTTGGAATGAAATGTCTGCTATTTTTAAAGAAGGAAGATGAAAAGGATATTGAAAAACTTAGTGGCAATCTTCTTCTTGATGACTACATAGGCTGTGAAGTTACTTTTATTGACCTTTCCAACATCAAAGACAGTGCAAAGGCAAATGAAAAGTTCAATAAAGAGATTGAAAAGCATATTGAAGAATATAAAGCGAAACACTCTTTAAAAGACGAAGAAGTTTATAATATTCCATTTGGTGGAAGCACTCCCCTTGGAATACTCGGCTACAGTGAGTGTATCAAAGAGATAATGGAACAAGACTCTAGCTTTGAATATATATTTTCTGGAAATGGTTCTGGGGGAACCTATGGTGGAGTGTTTTTAGGATGCAAACTTTACGCACCAAACGCAGAAGCCATTGGTATAAATATTATGAATATGCCACCGGACAAAAAGACTTTTATAAAGGGACTAATTGACGAAGCCCTTAACTATTACGATGGCAAAATTCAAATTAACGAGAGTGAAATGAAACTTCTTTCAAATAGCATTAATGAAGGCTATGCCATCCCGGACAGGGAAACCATAACTTTTATAAAGAAGATGGCAAGGAGTGAGGGAATATTTTTAGATCCTGTTTATTCTGGGAAAATTTTCAATGGAGCATTAAAATATATTGACGAAAACTTAAAAGATTCTGGGAAAAAGATTTTGATTATCCACTCAGGAGGACTACCAGGACTATTTAATGAACAGATGATTGATTTCTGTTCTAAAAGTTCCAGTGTTTTAAAAAGCAAATAAGATTAAGAGGCAAGGTATTCCTTGTCTTTTTTTATGAAATGTTGAAATATTGTAGTAATTGCCATCTAGTAAAGCTTAAACCCCGTGATATAATAAAACAAAGAGCAAGGAGGGTGCTATGAAAAAAATATTACTTACATTGTTGTCGCTGTTAATTATTTTTAATTTATCAGCATGTAACAAGGCAGAAGAATCAAAAATTGAAAGAAATATAGGTAAATCTGAAAAGTTCTCCACTGAAGAGATAGATAAGGCTATGGTTACAGTTGAACAGTACTTTAAACTTAAAGACGCAGAGATTACAAAGATTTATTACGATGAAGAAAAAGCGAATGAAGATGTTGAAACATATATGACATATGGAAATGGGTCTAGTAATGGTATAACTCCTGATAATGTGTTGATTATATACACTGACTTCACTGTAACTAGCGATGCAAATGAAACAATTGATGCAGGCGACTATAAAGCTCAGAAATGGATACTTATAAGAGAAGATAAAAACAGTGATTGGAAAGTAGACGATTACGGATATTAAATTCAAGATAGACATCATCCTTTAATATTGAATAAATTATAAAACTATAGGGTATAGTTATAGTAGTTTGATTTTTTAAAGGGGGACAGTATGAATAACGACTTTAAGGATATAGTCTTTAATAGACGTTCGGTTAGAGTGTTTGACGAAAACTACAAGATACCAAGGGATGAAATGCTTCAAATAATCAAAGAGACAACAGAAGCACCTTCATCAGTAAACTTACAACCTTGGAGATTTGTAGTAGTGGAATCACAAGAGGGGAAAGACAAACTACGTCCACTTATAGAGTTCAATATAAGCCAAAACGACACATCTTCAGCAATGATAATTATATTTGGAGATATGAAATGTTACGAAAAGACTGAAGAAATTTATGGACGTGCTGTTGAAAAGGGACTTATGACTGAAGAAGAGAAAAAGAAAATGGTCGACCTTATAATGCCAGCGTACACTGGAGCAACAAGACAAGAAATGAATGACATTGTAAAGATTGACGCAAGTCTTGCGGCAATGCAGATGTTACTTGTGGCAAGGGCCCACGGATACGAAACCTGTTTAATAGGTGGGTTTGAAGAAGATGTAATTGTAGAAGAATTTGGACTTGATAAGGAAAGGTATGTTCCAGTTACAATAGTTGCCATTGGAAAGGGCAACGAAGATGCAAGTGACAGTGTAAGGCTTGATCCAGAAGAAGTAACTAGATTTGAATAAATTTGCCACCACATGGTGGCTCTTTTTAGTACCAAGAAAAAGCAATAAATAGTTCTAAAAATAAAAATCAAGATGAAGAATACTGGTCTAATAAATTAGATGTTATTTATGAAGCTCCTAATTTACCCATACTTTCACAGAATAATAGTGTAAAAACTTTTAGCCAAAAATCAATACAACTAAATAATTTTGAATGGGATAAAATATGTGCAATTTCTAAGATAAATAATATTACCCCATCAGTTTTAATATTGTCAGTGCTAACTGAAACGATAGCATATTGGTCGGCAAATAAAAAATTTAGTATAAATACAACTTTCTTTAACAGACCCCAAATAGTAGATGATATTGATTTTGTAGTAGGCGATTTTACGGATGTTAATATAACTTCTATAAATATGGATTATAGTAAGACATTTTTAGAAAGAACAAAGATTTTACAAGATGATTTATGGACTGATTTAGAACACAAAGAAGTTTCAGGTGTTGAAGTTTTGAGAAAATTGAGTAAAAAAAGAAAACAAAACATTATTATACCAGTAGTTTTTACTAGCACAATAGGGTTATCAAATAGCAACACAATACTTTCGAATAGAAAGATTATTTACAGAATAAGTCAAACTCCACAGGTATATTTAGATTGTCAAATTATGGAAGAAAATAATGGAGTTAAAATTAATTGGGATATTAGGGATGGTGTATTTAAAAAGAAAATTATTGATGATATGTTTGAATGCTTTACTAACATAATTGAAAATTTTAAATCAGATAAAAATATTTTAGATAACAAGATTGTTACTAAATTAAGTAAAAGCAGTTTAGATACAAGAAAAACAGTAAATGATACATTTGAAAGCTTTAATATAAAAAGATTAGAAGATTGTTATTTTGACTCATTGAAAGAGCATAAAAATAAAACGGCATTGATTTGCGACAACAAAGAATACACATACGAAGAGTTTAATAAATATGTATACTCAATTTTTAAAAATTTAGAAAAAAATGGAATAACTAAGGGAGATAGAGTCATTATTGATATCCCTAAAAGCGTTTGGCAAGTTGCATCTGTAATAGCAACTTTGGCTATTGGCGCTGTGTATATTCCTATTAACACTTCGCAACCAATAAAAAGAAAAGAAAGAATAATTGAAAATTCTGATGCTAAAATAATTTTATCGTTTAATAGCACAAATTTAAATGAATTTAATACAAAGATTATAGATTTGAGAGAATGCATAATTTATCAAAACGTAGAATATGAATATTGGAAAAACAAGAGAAAATCATATGATGATGAAGCTTATATAATTTTTACATCAGGGACAACTGGAGACCCAAAAGGAGTTGTGATTACACATAGAGCGGCTATTAACACTATAATTGATGTTAATAAAAAATATAAAATTAACGAAAATGATGTATTTTTAGGTCTAGCAAATCTTTCTTTTGATCTATCAGTATATGATATTTTTGGTTCATTTCTTGCGGGTGGGACTTTAGTATTACCAGACTCAAAAACATTAAAAGATCCAAATATTATATACAATCAAATGTTGTTATATAGAGTTAGCGTTTGGAATTCAGTACCAGCTCAAATGCAACTTATAACTAACTTCTTAGCTATGTCTAAGAATTTAAGGAGAAGTGAGTTTTTAAGAACTATAATACTATCAGGTGATTGGATTCCGATCGATCTTCCTGAAAAAATATATAGTGAGTTTCCTAATGCACAAGTAATAAGTATGGGAGGTGCTACTGAAGCTTCGATATGGTCTATCTATCATGTGGTTAGCAAACAAGAAACATTCCTAAATAGTGTTCCATATGGCACACCTTTAGCTAATCAAAAGTTTTATATATTAAACGAAGCAATGGAAGATTGTCCAGATTATGTTGTAGGAAGTTTGTATATATCAGGAACAGGGCTTTCTGTAGGTTACTTAAATGATGAGAAACTTAATGCTGAAAAATTCAAGACTTTAGGCAATGATGGAGAGCGAATTTATAGAACAGGAGACATTGGTTATTATTTGCCTAATGGTGACATTATTTTTTGTGGTAGAGAGGATGGAGATTCACAAATAAAAATACATGGTCATAGAATTGAGTTATCCGAAATTAAATCTGCTTTATTGGAAAACAAAGATATTGATTCAGCTGAAGTGTTTACAATTGATGTAGATAGTTTAGAAAAGAAAATTTGCGCAGCCATTTTACCAAAAAAGATAATAATCAATGATGATTTATTGGATAGAAATGAAGAGGTAAATAAATTAAAAGAGTTAGAAAATAGTATAAATGAAAATATTAAAGATGAACTTATTGAAAAATGGATTAAAGCATCTGAAAAAGTAGTTATAAGTGATATTTTGAATACGTTTCAAAAATGTGGTTTCTTTATTAATAATGCAGAAAAGTACACTTTTGAAGAAATTATATATGGGATGGGAATACCTGAAAAACTACAAAAATTAACAAAAAGATGGCTTCAAGTATTAGAAAATGAAAAAATTATTAATAGAGAAAATGAACTTTATTATTTAGTAGGAGAAGTTAATTGTCTAAATTCAGACAAACAATGGGAAGAGTTCTATAAAATTGAAGAAGAATTTAATTATGGTAAAGATTTTGTTGACTATTTAAAGAAATCTAGCCAAAATTTGGTAGCGCTTATAAAAGGGGATGAAGATCCATTAAATTTATTATTTCCAAAAGGTGATATAAAGCCTGCACTAGCCTCATATAATACAAATAAAATAAATAAAATATGTAATTATTTTATAGCTAAAGAAATAGAATTTATTGTAAAAAGAAATAAAGATAAAAAAATCAAGATACTTGAAATCGGTGCGGGAGTTGGAGGGACAAGCTTAGAAGTAATACCTATACTAGATGGAGAACAAGTTGAATATTATTTTACAGACATATCTACGTTCTTTTTAAATAAAGCTAAAAGTAATTTTAAAGAATATAATTGGGTTAATTATGGTATTTTTGATATAAATCAAGTTTTTTACGAACAAAATTATGACATATCTTCATTTGACATAATATTGTGCGCTAATGTATTGCATAACTCAAAAAATATAGACTTTGTTATGAATAATATTAAAAATTTGTTAGCACCAAACGGTTCATTAATCATATTAGATGAAACTAGAATGAGTTATATGTTACTAACATCTATGGAATTTAAAGATGGATTGACAGGATTTTCGGATATTAGAAGTTTAAATGAACAAACTTTTTTTAATAGAAATCAATGGAAGGATAATTTTGAAAACCATAATGGTCAAATAATATATGAATTTCCTAAAGAAGATAGTCCACTAGATGATTTTGGACAAACTATATATGTAGTAAGATTTAAAGATTCATATAAACCAATAACAGAGAATGCAGTTATCAATGAACTTAAAAATAAATTGGTTTCTTATATGATACCTAATGATGTTAAAATAATATCTAAAATTCCTACAACAATTAATGGAAAAATTGATATTAAATCATTAAAAAAATTATTCGAAAATACCGTGAAAAATGAAAAACATGTTATAGAGGAGACAAAAACTGCAATTGAAGAAAAAATAGAAAAAATTTGGACAAGAGAACTTGGAATAACAAACTTAAGGCTAGATGATAACTTTTATTCTGTTGGTGGAGATTCTTTACTGATTGCACAAATAGTCACAAAGATATTAGAGGAAGTTCCAGAGGCTAAGGATTGGGAATGGAGTGCCTTGTTATCTGAAATGATGCAATTTCAAACGGTTAGAGAAATATCTAAAAGGATACAAGACAAGTTTGAAAAAGGGGAGGAATATCATGATTCATCACTGCTAACTATCAAGAAATCCACTATAGATAATAATAAATCGGTAGCTAAAGTTATTTTTCATGCTGGAACAGGAACTCTTTCTGCGTATACTGAAATAATTAATTATATAAAGGAAGATAGTAAAGCAAATGAAGCTGTGTTAGGATTTACTTTCGGTGATGAAGCCGAATATATTTCTATGAAAACAGAAGATACTTTTAAATTATTAGGATTAAAATACGGTAAAATCTTAAGAGATTTGAATTACTCAAAATATATATTAATAGGACATTGTGTTGGAGGTTTAATTGCATTAGAAACTGCTGAATTTTTAAATGCTAATAATAAAAAGGTTATTGATGTTACTTTGATAAGTACGACTATACCTAAAGCTCAGGAAAGAACGCTATTTAGAGATATTTCACCAACAAAATATAAAAAAGCTTTGCACTCTAATTTAAAAAATGAAATTCTGTTAGAACGAACTTTTGCAAGACTAATAAATGCAGATATTTCTAACGCTGGGCATGAGATAAAGGATCATGAATTAAATGATTGCATTTATGATATGGTAATTAATGGTGATGGAGATTTGAATGTTAACTCCTTTATTCAATTGTCAAATGAATATAAATATATTGGACAACAGTTTAAAAAGTTAAAAGACACACCTTTATCTGAAAGGCTTAATAATTTATATTCAACAATAAAAAGGGAGTCTTTGAATCTTCAAGATTCAGAAATACGTATGCTTAATACGCTTTTTAACATATTCTCCCAAAATTTCGGTTGTATATCAACATATATACCTAAACAGTATTATGGAAATGTCAGAGTTTTTTATTGTAAGGAACAGGAAAAGAGTTTTTATGGAGAATTCTTTGCTGAGGATAGAGAAACTTGGAAAGAATATTTGAATGGAGAAATATTTTACGACGAAATAGTAGGGCAACATTTTGATTGCTTGAATGGAGAAAACTTAAAGAAAAACTTAAGCAGAATATTAGACTTTAATGCATATAAATAGTCTATTTAAATAATAATATAAAAATAAGCTTTAAGTTAGGAGGTTAAATTGGAAAAAATTATAGGTATTTTGGGTGGAAGTGGACAAATTGGTAAAAGATGCATTGATATATTGAAGCAAAAAAATTATTCAATTCTTGCCACCTATAATCAAAATTACGTCCCAGATGATAAAAATTGTAGATATATGAAATTAGAAGTTAGTGATATAGATGCTTTAAGGGAATTCATAAAAAAATGCGATATTATTTTAAATTGTGCGGGAGCTTCATTTATTAATGGAGAAAATATAGCAAGAATTGCTAGTGATTTTGGCGTTCCTTATATAGATCCATCAGGAGAATCTTTTTTAGAAGATAGACTGGAAGATATTAAAAATAAAAATCTATTTATTTTGTCTGCTGGGTATTTTCCTGGCTTAACGGGATTAATGTTAAAATATGTTGCAGAGCATTTCGAAGTTCCCTTAATGATTGAGGGATTTAATATAAGCAATGAAGTACCGAGTTATTCAGCGATTGAGGATTTCATATTAACTAATTTATCTGGTTTCGGAAAATCTTTAAGTAGTTATATTGATGGGGAAGTAATTAATAATAATTGTTATAAGACAGAAGAGTATAAAAACAAAAAATATAAAATGTATAACTATTTAACCAATGAGATATTAAGAGTAGCTAAAAAACATAATTTAAAACAAGCTAATTGGTACAATTGTTCATTTTCAAGTGAAATTTTAAGTAAAATGCAAATGATTGTACAAAAAATGCAACAAAATATTTATATTGATAACAAGAAAGACATAGATGAAATTTTAAATTACTTTAAGAAAGAGGTCGGAATAGGTAAAACATACAGCTATTTAAATATTTGTGGAAGGGGGAGAATAAATGGGAGAACTTCATCAGTTGAAATAAGTATTGATAGCTCATCAAGTAGTGAAATGAGTGCTATTGTGTTGGGTTATACAGCAATGTCAATTTTAGAGAATACATTTAAAAACGGTATATATTATGCTATGGATATCATAAAAATTGATAGAATTATACAAGACATTGACAGTTTAAATATCAATTACAGTATAAATGAAAAATTTGAAGGGGAAAATTATTATGAAAGTGAATTATAATTTAAATATTGTTGGAGACAAAACAAACAAAAAGATTTTGCTTATTCATGGTGTGGGATTTAGTTATGCAAATTGTTTTAAGAGTATTATTGCTAAACTCAGTAAAACATATTGTATTATATCCCCAGAATTACCTGGACATGGAAACAATACACTTGGAAGGTTAAGTTCAGTAGAGGATGTTGCTGAAGATTTAGAAAAAGCATTGATGCTTGAAGATATAGTAAATATAGAATGTGCATATGGGATTTCATTAGGAGCAAGTATAGCATTACAAATTTCTTTGAATAAGAAAATAAATGTTAATAACTTAATTATCGATGGTGGTCAGTATGAGAGCATGGGAGAGATGATTGAACCATTTTCAAAAGTTATGGCAGAACAATTTGATAATTTAAAAAACGGAATTCATTTAATAGAAGATGTGAGAAAAGGAATGGGTTATGGAGACAATGATGTTATAACTTTGAAACATATGATGTATCCTTTTATTACAAGAGATACATTATACCAAGCTTTTAAGATGGCATATAAATATGATATTAAAAATAAAGTTGAAAAGCTTACAATGCCTGTTTGTATAATGTTTGGCAAAAAAGAAACTTATGCAAGCAAATATGTCGATTTAATCAGGAGTAAATCCATAAGTGATGTAAGAGTTGTTAGTTTTGATAATGTAGGACATGCTGAAGTATTAGGATTAAATCCAGAGCTAATTATAAATGAAATTGAAAAAGTCTTATAGGATACATTAATATATTGGAGGGGATAATTCTGAGATTAAATAAAATTGATATAATAGAAAATGTCCTTGAAGGATATATGTTTTCTGAAAAAAAGGTTACTGATGAATGTAAAATTTATACAATTGAAAATTCTACTGGCTGTGGCGAAATGCGTTGCTACAATTTATTTGAAGGCGTTCAGTTATCTTATAATAACCTAAATATGGAGACAGCATATCAAAAAATAAATCCTAAAAGCGGGGTTTTAGAAATAGATCATTGTTTAGAGGGATGTTATGAGTTTAAACTTGAAAATAATGAACGCGCTCTGATAGGTAAAGGCGATCTAAGTGTAATCGAAATAGGTAAAGTTCCTTTTGAAGATTCATGCATACCAACAAAAAAATATGTGGGACTTTCAATATTTATTGATATTGAAAAGGCACAAAAATCTATTGATAAATACTTTCCGTACGCAAAAATTGATTTGTTAGAAATAAAAGACCGTTTATGTAAAAATGGTGCAGCTTTAATTATTCATTCACGTCATGAGATAGACCATGTTATTAGTGAACTTTATAGAGTAGATTCTAGAATAAGACTTTCTTATTCAATTATAAAGACAATAGAGTTGTTATTATTTTTAAATTTAGTTGAAAGTTCAGATACATTTAAGTTAACATCTTTTTCGGAACCAGTATATAAAGCAACTGTAGAATCATATAAGACGATTTTAAATAATCCTTTTGAAAGATATTCTATTTCTGATTTATCAAAAAAATATGCTATTTCAGAATCCAGTTTGAAGAGATGTTTTATATACATAACTGGAAGCTCAATAGGTAATTTTATTAGGGAAAATTGTTTAGAAGCCGCTGCTAAATTATTAATTCATAAGCCCTTAATGTCGATAGGAGAGATTTCTGATTTGTCAGGATATTTGAATCCTAGTAAATTTTCTGAGTCATTCAAAAAACATTTTGGGCAAACTCCTCAAGAATATAGAAAAAAATCCATCTGACCTTTTTGGAGCAAATAAAGAGCTGTCAGGTTATAAAGAAAATATCCATCTTACTTTATAATAAAGTTGAGATGGATATTTTTTTGTAAATATTCTCTATACACATTCTATGTACATTTTATTAATTAACGGAGGTGTTTTATGAACAATAAAAAAATGACTACAAAAGATGTAGTAACAGTAGCTATTATGATTGCTTTATTTTATGCAATTTCTATTGTTATTGGAATGAGTTTGGTTGCTGTTCCAGTTGTATATATTTATGGTACTGCTGGAATTGAAATGTTTATAGGAGCTATTTTCTACTTAGTAGCAGCTAACAGACTTAATAAACACGGGCTATTATTTATATGGATATTAATTTATGGTCTTATCACAGCAGCTATGGGTTATGTGTTTATGCTTCCATATTTTATTGGACTTGCTATTTTGTGTGAAATAGTAATGATAGGCAAAGATACTTATATAAATCCAATAAGAAATATGATTGGCTGGAGTGTTTATGGTGCTGGTATGTTCATGGGAATAGGAGTTCCATGTTGGATAGCTTGGGAATCTTATCAAAAGCAAGCTTTAGAGAGTGGGTTTGCAGATAAGACATTAACATTGCAATATAATTTGGTATCTTCACCAAAACTACTATTATTAGGTGTAACAATAACCGTTATATTATCTGCTTTAGGTGTTTTGTTTGCACAAAAAATTCTTAAAAAGCACTTTAAAAAGGCGGGTATTTTAGAGTAAATGGAGATATATGGGAAATGAAAATAGAAAAAATAAGTGGAATAACTTGTCTTTTTTTAACTATTATTTCCTGTATGGTGTCAATATTTACAAAAAGTTACTATATGCATGCTCTGTTTGTAGGATGGCTTTGTATGCTTTTAGCATATTTTGGTTTTATCAAACAGAGCATAATTTATTTTATGATATATAGTTTTACTACATTTTGGTTATTAAAAATGATACCTAGTGGTGTAGTTATAATTTCACCAATGCTTTTGGGAATGTTGTATAAATTCATAGTTCCAATCATGGCAGGATTTTTAACTTTTAAGATACCATCAGGAAAATTAATTTCAATATTTCACAAATTAATGTTGCCACGAAATTTTGTACTTATATTAACGGTAATTATTCGATTTGTACCAACAATTGCTGGGGAATTTAGAACAATAAAAGAAGCTATGAAAGTAAGGGGATTTACAGGTAACTTTTTTCATATTTTATCAAATCCTTTGAGGACTCTTGAATATGCTATAGTTCCTTTAATTTTTCGTTCTATAAAAGTAGGAGATGAATTATCAGCAGCAGCGATTGTTAGAGGAATTGAAAACCCAATAAAAAGGGATTCATATTATAGTAACAAGTTGTGTAAATTAGACATAATTATAATAACTGCAAGCTTTGTTTTATTTATATTATGTCTTATATGAGAGGTGCATCATTGAATAATAAACTGGAAATTAGAAAATTATCTTTTTCATATAATAGCAATAAAGATGAACAGTTGAAAGATATAAATTTAGACATTAAAGATGGTGAATGTTGTGTAATTATAGGGGAGTCGGGATGTGGCAAGTCTACTTTGACAAGGGCTATAAATGGATTAATTCCAAATTTTTACGAAGGAAATTTAGATGGAGAAGTATTTATTGATGGCAAATCTATCAGAAATTTAAAATCCTGGGAAATAGCAAAGTTAGTCGGTAATGTATTTCAAGATCCTAGAAGCCAATTTTTTGCCAATGAAGTTAATGGAGAAATTGCATTTGGACCGGAAAATTTGGGATATAAGCGTGATGAAATAATAAGAAGAGTAAATGAATCAACTGAGAAAATGAA
The DNA here is from genome assembly GCF_037890055.1 of Lagierella sp. ICN-221743. Lineage (NCBI taxonomy): Bacteria > Bacillati > Bacillota > Tissierellia > Tissierellales > Peptoniphilaceae > Lagierella > Lagierella sp. ICN-221743. Next base: position 16,167 of record NZ_JBBKBD010000005.1, read on the forward strand.
TATTGATAAATTGCTAAATAATAGGATATACAATTTATCCTATGGAATTAGGCAAAAAGTAGCAATTTGTTCAGCAAGAGCCATTGAACCATCTATTTATGTATTTGATGAACCATCTGCAAATCTTGATTTACAATCAATATATAAATTTTCAAAACTTGTAATGGACTTAAAAAATGAAGGAAAAACTATAGTAATTGTTGAGCATAGGTTATTTTATTTAAAAGGAATAGCTGATAGGTATTTATTGATACAAAATGGATCTTTAACAAATAGTTATAAAGCAGAAGAATTTGAAAAAATTAGTTCAAAAGACTTAAATGCATTGGGCTTACGCTCAATAAATCTTGATGATATTGTTGTAGATGACCACAAAGTTAAAGAAAAAGAAATTAGTAGTGACAATTCTTTTGATTTTGAGGTGAAAAATATTAGTAAAAAATATAAAAATAATTTCATACTAAAAGATGTGTCACTTAAATTTGATAGCAATGAGACTATTGCTTTAGTAGGAATAAATGGAACAGGTAAAAGTACACTCGGTAAAATTTATTCTGGGATTCAAAATCAGACTGATGGAGAAATAAAGATAAATGGACTCAAAGCTAATAAAAAGATGAGGTTAAGCAAAGTGTGGTATATTCCTCAAGATTTAGACTCTCAATTATTTGGGGAAGATTTGATGGATGAATTATTAACTGGGTTAAAAAATAGAGAAGATTATATCACGAAAGCAGAGGAACTTTTAAAAAAAGTTGGATTATTTGATATAAGAGATAAGCATCCAGCAACTTTATCAGGTGGTCAAAAACAGAGATTGGTTCTATGCGTAGCTATGTTGAGAGAAACACCTTTTATTATATTGGATGAGCCGACATCAGGGCTTGATTTCAGGAGTATGGATAAGGTGGGGAGATTAATCAAAGAGGAACAAAAAAAAGGAACAAAATTTTTGATAATTTCTCATGATATTGAATTTATAGCAAAGACGTGTGATAGACTTGTAAAACTAGAGAATGGGATAATAACAGAAGATTTTTATATTGATAATATAGGACAGCTGTTAAGAGCTATGGAGGCTAAATAATTTAGGAGGTGCGTAATGGAAGTTTTAAAAAAGCATATAGGACAAATTTTATCATCAGTTATTATTGCAGTAATTGGTGTTTTTTGTAGTGTTGTACCATATTTTGCTTTAGCTAAGATTACTCAAAATATAGCAATTAGTAATACAGATTTAGAATTCTATATAAGACCGATTTTGCTTATTTTAGGTGGATTAATAGGAAGTGTTATTTTTCATGAGATTTCAACTTTAATTTCTCACAATTTAGCATTTCGCATAATAGAGGATGAGAGGAAGAAACTTGTAAGAAAAATTAATAGATTATCAATGGGAGAGATTGAAAAACGATCTAGTGGAGAATGGACTCAGTTTATGGTAGAAACTTTGAATAAAATTGAGCAACCGATAGCTCATGTTATTCCTGAAGTAATAGCTAATCTGATCATTCCAATCGCTTTAGTAGTTATTATTTTTATTATAGATTGGAGAATTGGAATTGCAAATCTTATCACCTTGCCACTAGGGGTGCTATTTTCAATTCTAATGATGGGTGGATATGAAGAAAAATCACGAAATTATCAAGAAGCCGCAAAAAACATGAATACAACAGCTGTTGAATATATTAGGGGAATTCAAGTTATAAAGGCATTCAATAAGTCTGCATCATCATATGGAAAATTTGTTGATGCTGTAAATAGTAATAGAGACAGTATGCTAAATTGGTATTTAAGTGTTTGTTTCTATATGACAGCAGCAATGGAAGTTTTACCATCAACTTTATTATTTGTTTTACCAACTTCTTTATACTTGTATATGAAAGGAAGTATTGAAGTAGGCAATCTAATAATGTGTGTTTTGTTATCCTATGCCTGCTACAAACCTTTGATTAAAGCCATGAGTCATATGGATACTATGGCAAATGTGAGAGTTGTAATTGATGAAATAAAAAATGTTATGGAATTACCAGAGTTAGAGCGAGGTAAAAAAGAGGAAAAAATAAGTTCATACGATATAAATTTTGAAAATGTATGTTTTGCCTATAATGATGAGAAAAAAGTTTTTGATAACTTATCCTTTAGTGCAAAAGAAAATAAACTTACTGCTATTGTTGGTTATTCTGGCGGAGGAAAATCCACTATTGCTAAGCTAATTGCGGGATATTGGAACATTAATAAAGGAAAAATATCCATAGGCAATGTAAATCTTAAAGATGTTTCTCTTGAAAAGAATATGGAACTTGTAACCTATGTATCACAGGAAAACTATCTATTTAGGAAAAGTATTATAGACAATATGAGAATGGCAAATCAAAATGCTAGTATTGAAGAGATAAAAGATGCATGTAAAAAAGCTTCTTGTCATGACTTTATTATGAGTCTTCCTAATGGATATGAAACCATAATTGGAGAATCTGGGAGCAACTTGTCTGGAGGAGAGAGACAAAGACTTACAATAGCAAGAGCTTTGCTTAAAGATAGCCCAATAGTTTTATTAGACGAAGCTACAGCATATTCTGATCCAGATAATGAAGCTGAAATTCAAAAATCTATAGATGCATTAGTTGAAAATAAAACGGTTATTATGATTGCTCATAGGCTTTCTACAATAATAGGAGCCGATAAGATCATAGTATTAAACAATGGGGAAATTGAAGCAGAAGGAACTCATAAAGAACTTCTTGGAAAAAGTGAAACATATGCAAAAATGTGGAAATCACACATAAGTTTATCAAACGATAGGGGTGAGTAAATGAAAGAATTAATTCACAAGTTATATTGGGTCGCTGGAAAAGAATCTTCCAAAATTAGCAAGATGTTTTTCTTTGAAGTATTAAAAAGTATATTTGAAGGAATATCCCTTGGAGCTACAATGTTGCTTTTACTTAAAATATTTCAAAATATATTTGAAGGAAGAAATATTACACAAGAAGACATCTATGTAGTATTTGCAATAGCTCTACTAAGTGTAGTAGGGAAAATATTATCTAGTTATATGGCTGATAGAAATAAATACATCGCAACTTACAATATGGGAGCAGAAAATAGGCTATATATAGGTGATCAGCTAAAAAAAGTGAATATGGGATATTTTAGCAGTAATCGCCTTGGAAACATTTCAGGCGGATTAACCACAGTTATAGGTGAACTTGAAACCGTAGGAGTTAATATAATAGAAACTTTATTTGTGGGAGTAATTCAAACTATAATAATGGCGATATTTATGATTCCGTTTGATATAGTTACAGGTTCTATAATTTTAGGAACTTTATTCTTAGGAATGTTATGCAATGTTATCTTTCAAAAGAAATCAGATGAGTTGACTAAAAAATTACAAGCGTTAAAAATAAATCTAAACGCATCTACTTTAGAGTATGTTAAAGGTATTAGCGTCATTAAGTCGTTTGGAAAAAGTGGTGAAATGACTAAAGAATTGGACAGAGAGATTTATAAAAATAGAAGAGGCTTTATAAATGTTGAAAAAACTGTAGCACCTGCTGCTTTGATATTTCTAATTATATTTAAATTAGGGATTTGTCTTATTATATTTTCAGCTATTTATAGATTTTGTATAGGAGAAATTGATCACTATAAAGCTGTAATGCTTGTAGTGTCTAGTTTTATTGTTTTTTCTGGTTTTGAAATGGCTGGAAGTATGCAAAACGTTAGAGGAATAGCTATACAAAACTTGGATTCAATTGCTAAACTTAGGAATTTACCAACAATTTCAGAAGGCACAAGAACAAGCTTTGAAAAAGGAGATATAAATCTAAAGGACGTTGACTTCTCATATGACGAACAGAACTTATTTAACCGTTTAAATTTAGATATTCCAAAAGGTAAGACTACAGCAATTGTAGGTGGTTCTGGAAGTGGAAAAACAACACTTTGTAATTTGATAGCTAGATTTTGGGATGTAGATTCTGGAGAAATATTGATTGATGATAATAACATAAAAGATTTTAGGTATGACAATCTGTTATCTAATTTCACTTTTGTTTTTCAAGACGTCTATTTATTTGATGACACTATAAAAAACAACATTAAGTTCGGAAATCCAGAAGCTAGTGATGAGGAAGTTATTAATGTTGCTAAGCAAGCACAGTGTCATGAATTTATTATGAAGTTGTCAGATGGTTATGACACAGTTTTACAAGAGGGTGGTTCAAATTTATCTGGAGGAGAGCGTCAGAGAATATCTATAGCAAGAGCTATGCTAAAACCAAGCAGAATTGTTATTCTTGACGAAGCTACTTCAAGTGTAGATCCAGAAAATGAACAACAACTTATAACTGCTTTAAACAATTTGTTAAAACATAAAACTGTAATTGTGATTGCACATAAACTTGGAACTATTAAAAATGCTGATCAAATTGTTGTTATGGATAAAGGAAATATTGAAAGTATTGGTAAACATAAAGAGCTTATGGAAAAATCACACATATACAAGAGTTTTATTGAGAAAAGAGAAAAAGCTACTGGTTGGAAAATTGAATAAAATTTAATAGAGGATGATTTTATGAAACAAGATATGAAAGAACAATTATTAACAAAAAGACCTATAGATTTACTTTTTCAATTATCTGTCCCTGCTGTAATAGGAATGATAGTAATAGGTCTTTATCCACTAATGGATGGAATTTTTGCAGGAAATATTATAGGACAAACAGCAATGACAGCTTGTGGTGTAGCTATGCCACTTACATTTTTCAATAGTGGTGTATCTACACTTATTGGTGTAGGTTCAGCATCGGTTTTATCAAGAGCTATAGGAAAGGGCGACAAAAAAACAGTTGATAAAATTATGGGGAATTTAATCTTTTGGGTTATTCTATTCTCATCAATTATTACAATAGGCGGAATTTTACTTGCACCACATTTTTTAGATATGGTTGGAGCAAGTGGAGAAATTAAAGAATATGGTATCAGATATTTACGAGTAATTTTCATTGGTTCTTTATTTGTAAACTTTACTCAATCAGCAAACATGGTTATGCGTGGAGAAGGGTTAATGAAAAAAGCAATGCTCATTATGGGGCTAGGGGCTTTTTTAAACATAATTCTTGATCCAATTCTAATGAAATTAATGGGAAAATATGCGATTGAGGGGGCTGCACTTGCAACTATTACAGCACAATTTGTTCAAGCAATAATAACACTCTATTACTTCAAATATAAAAGTAAAGCAGTAAAAATAAATAAAATCAAACCTGATCAGGAAATAAAAAAAGAAATGTTTGGCGTAGGGTCATCTGCTATGATGATGCAAATTTTATTCATGATTCAACAAACAATGCTATATAAAATGTCATTTAAATATGGCGGAGATACAAATGCTATCTTGATGGCAGCAACACTTAGAATATATGCCTTTTCATTCATTCCACTTTGGGGAATGAGTCAAGGTTTACAACCTGTAGTTGGTACAAATTTTGGAGCGAAAAAATACGACAGAGTAAAGGAAGCTATGAAAGTATTTTCTATCGGAGGATTAGTTCTTGCATCAATATTTTGGATACCAGCATTAGCATTTTCAAAGAATATTCTTTCTTTATTTGGAGTAGAAGAAAGTATTATAACTCAGGGAATAGGAAACTTTAGACTATTTTATTCTATCTTTATCCTATATGGAGTAATGGTAATGACTATAACATTCTTCCAATCAATAGGAAACGCAAAAAAAGCCGGCATAATAGTAATGCTAAGACAGTTATTTTTATTCGTACCTGCCATGATTATTTTACCAATGATATTTGGAGTTAAAGCAGTATGGTTTGCAGAACCCCTTGTAGATTTAATTATGATAATAGCTGGTGTAGTAATGATGTTTGGGGAATTAAATAGGATGGATAAAATTAGTTTGAAAAATTCAAGTAATGAATAATAAGTGGGTTTATTTAAAAGAATGGAGGGAAATATGCAAATAAATATAATTAAATTACATTTACCTTTTTTCTTTGGTTTACGCTGTTTACAAGTTAGATAACTCAGTTAAAAAATTAAATAAAATTACTATTAGAAATAGTTTCTTTCATTCTAGAGGACTAACCATGCCCAAGAGCAGGAGTCCTCCTTTTTTTGTCTGAAAACATAAAGACAAAAAAAGAATGGAGGAAACATAAATGACAAAAGAATATTACCTTTATGTCGGTGGACAAAAAATCAAAGTAAGTGAGCAGATATACAAAGTCTATTGGCAAGAAAGAGAACACGAAAAATATTTAGAGCAGGTGGACAAGAAAAACCACTTGCTATTTTTTTCGTCTCTAAATCACGATGGGAATTTTGAAGATAATCTAGAAGATAAAAATGTTGATGTTGAAAAAGTTGTAGCTACACAAATGATGATTGAAGCACTAAGAAATGCAATGTCAAAGTTAAATAAGGATGAACGGGAAATCATAGAAAGATTATATTTCAATGATGAAACACTTCGTGCAGTAGCAAAGACTAAAAATATCTCACATCCAACTTTAATTAAAAGACGAGATAAGATTTTAGAAAAACTAAAGAAATTTATAGAAGAAATATAATTTCTGGTTACCAAAGAGGGCAAATTTTCCTTTATAAAGTGAAGGGGAATTTTGTCCTCTTTTATATAAAAAAGAAATTAATAGAAATTTGAACCTTGACAACTGAATAGACCAAGACAGGACATTAACCATTTGTGGAGCTTTATAATTTCTTCGCCATAACTTTTCTGCTGATAAGGATTTCGGTTTAAATAAATACTCTAGTTAAAAGAAGGATAAAAGAAAACGAGCGACAAAAAGAAATTATATATTCAGCCTAGGAAACTGATGCATTGAAGCAAATGGGGATAATGATACTTCTACAGTTGTTGCCGGCTCATCTTGAAAAGGGGCGGTGGTGAAATTCCAATGTCGTGACCTACACGCCTGTTAATGTCAAAAAACTTAAAAATATTGAAGATAAGGAGAAGGTATTATGTGTGATGAACATAATATAAATACAGAAATGAAAACAGATAAAAAAGATAAACAGATGATAAATCAAATTGATGGTTGGAATATAGAAGTTAAATTTAATGAAAATGGATTTAGTTTAGAAAATTTAGTAGAGGAATACATCAAAGAAAAATTTTCTGTCTATTAGGAGCTGACAAAAAATATAAGGAGCGTTATAATATTTTTGTGGAAGCCTAACCTTGGTTTGATTTATTGTATGTAAATTGAACTAAAGGAGGCTTTTTTATGTTTAAAAACAATTTAGCAAAAGAAAATTTGGCAGTTATGTATTTAAGATTATCAAAAGAAGATGGCGAAAAAACAGAAAGTAACTCTATATCCAATCAAAGAGAAATTATAGACTCTTATGCAAGAAAAAATCAAATTACAATTGTCAAAGAGTATGTGGATGATGGGTATTCAGGTGCAAATTTTGATCGTCCCAATTTTAAAGAAATGATAAAGGCTGCCTATGATAGAAAGTTCAATACAATTATTGTAAAGGACTTATCAAGATTCGGAAGAGATTATATAGAAGCTGGAAAATATATTCAAAGAATATTTCCGGAAAACGGTATAAGATTTATATCAGTAAATGACAATTACGATAGTAAAAGTGCAGATATAAACGATACACACCTTATACTTCCTATAAAAAACTTCATCAATGATAGTTATTGCCGAGATATTTCCAATAAGGTAAAAAGCTCTCAAAAGATAAAAAGAGAAAAAGGAGACTTTATCAGTGCTTTTGCACCTTATGGATATAAAAAGTCTGAGGAGAATAAAAACAAGTTAGTGATTGATAAAGAGATATCGGATATTATCAAAAATATATTTGATATGAAACTCTTGGGATATTCCTCAAAGGCAATTGCAGATGAACTAAATCATTTAGGAGTTTTAACTCCAAGAAAATATAAAGAAAGTCAAGGATTTAAGTGTAATGGATTTCAAAATACAAAAGGTGGAACTTGGTCAGCAAAGACAGTAAATAGAATTATAGAAAATGAAGTATATATTGGAAATACTTTACAAGGAAAGAGTGTTACTTTAAGTTATAAAAATAAAAAGCAGATAGAAAAAGAGAAAGAAGAATGGATAAGAGTAGAAAATACCCATGAAGCAATTATAAGTAAAGAAGTTTTTACTATTGCAAATACTATGTTAAAAAGAGATTTGAATAATTCTCGTGGAAAGGACAAAATTGATATTTTTACAGGAATGCTTTTTTGTAAAGAATGTGGAAGTTCTTTGATTAGAAGGACTGTAAAGTATAAAAAAAGAGAAGAGGTTTTCTATATATGCTCAAAGTATAACAAGGAAAAATCTTGCACAAGACACAGCATAAAAGAAGAAACCTTGATAAAAGCAGTATCTAAAATAATGAAGTCCTACATTGAATTTAATGAAAATCTATATTTTAAAGTTCAGCGTATAGATATAAATAAAAATTTGAAAGACAATCAAATTCCTATACTAAAACGAGAAAAAGCAATGACAGAAGAACTCTTATCTTCCCTATACCTTGACCTGAAAGAAGATGTTATTAGTAAAGAAGAATATCAACTTTTTAGAAAAAACTATACAGAGAAACTGACTAAATTAGATGAAAGTATCGAGTATAGATTGAAAAAACAGGAATATACTAAGGAGAAGATTGACAAAAATAAGAGTTGGATCATCGACATTAACAAGTATAAAAATTTATCGGAAATAGATAGATTGTCTGTTGTGATGCTCATTGATAAAATTTTTATTTCTGAAGATAAAACGATAGATGTTAGGTTTAATCATACCGAAGAATTGTCTTTACTTGAAGAAATGACAAAAATGGATAAGCCTGATATTAAATCTAACATCATAAAAAAGAAAAGTGTCTATATAAGTAGGAAGTCAAAAACTATTCCCACTGTTATGAATAAAAGTCTTGTAAGTGCTGAAAGTGAGGTATGCTGTGGCTAGAACAAAAAACAGGCATATATCACAATCAGAAACAGAAGTTGGAAAAGTGATTGAAAAAATATACATTGCCGGTATTTATGCTAGATTATCACAGGAAAGAAAGGAAGCTTACAGGGATAAAAGTAATTCACTTGAAATGCAGGAAGAACTTTGTATAAATGCTGCAGAAGAAAAAGATATAAAGATTTTAAGAGTATACAAGGACTATGAATATTCTGGAACAAATTTTAAAAGACCTGCATTTATTGAAATGATGGAAGATATTCGAACAGGCAGGATAAATTGTATTATAGTAAAAGATATGTCAAGGTTTGGTAGAGAGTATTTAGAAATCGCAAACTATATCGAAAAAGTATTTCCGTTTTTGGGAGTTCGATTTATTTCCGTAAATGATAATCTAGATACTAAAGACGGTATAAAATCAGATCAGAGTTATGAAATAGCAATAAAAAATATCTTCAATGATTTATACGCAAAAGATATTTCAAAGAAAATAAAAGCCTCCAAAGAAATAAAAATGAAACAAGGGTCTTTTATAGGAGCGATGGCTCCGTATGGCTATAAGGTTGATAAAATTGATGGAAAAAGAGTTCTGGTGATGGACGAAAAGGCAGCAGATGTAGTAAGACTTATCTTTTATATGGCAAGTCAAGGTAAATCCAATATGCAAATAGCAAGAGAATTGACTAAAACATATACGACACCTGATGAATATAAAAGAACAGGTAAAATTTTTAAGGATAAAGAAGATACAAAACAATGGGATATTTCTTATATATCAAAAATGCTTTCTGATGAAGTATATATTGGGAATTTGATTCAAAGAGTATACTCAAATAGACATGATCCAAGTAGGAAAAGTAAGTTTCGTGATAAAGAAGAGTGGATTATAACAGAGAACACCCACGAAGGGTTAATAGACAAAACTACATTTGAAAATATCAGAGAGATAAAGGAGAAAAAACAAAACTATCTACCTTACCATTCACTGAAAAACATAATAAAAGACGGAAAAGAAAATGTTGGAGTAAAAATTCAAAGAGATTATAAAAAAGAAGGAAAGTATGACGACCTCATACAATGCAGTGTTTGTGGTAGAAATTTGAAAAAACAATATGGACCACGAGGACTGAAATATCATGATGAGATTTGCTATTGCTATTATTGTAAAGGTGGAGACAGATTAAAATTGGAAAAATCTCATGTCAGAATATATGAAACAGACCTCGACAAAATTTTAGTAGATACCTTAAAAAGACTGTTTTCAAGCTTTTATAAAAAGGATAAAAGATTACAACTAAAAATATATTTAGAAAATATAAGTGCTGAAAAGATAAATCAAGTTTCTATAAAAACAGATGTAAATAATAAAAAGATTGCTTCTCTTAGGATCAATCTACAAGAACAATATGAAAACTATGTTAAAGGAGATATTCTTTTAAGTGATTTTAAAATAGAAAGTAAAAAAATAAATAATCAAATAAAAACCTTAAAAAATGAGTTAAAAGTTTTTGATGAAAGAATAAGAAATATAAAAAAGATAAAAAGAGAAATTATAGAATTTATAGATGTACTATTTTGCTGCTTGGATGCTAAAAGCATAGAAGTTGATAAAGAATTGGTCGATACATTAATTAGCCATATAGAAATATCAGAGTATAAGCAGGTTACCATATATTTTAAGTTTAAACTTGATAAAGATGTGGGAAAGCAGTTGGAGGTAGAGCATGAATAAGATAGCTATATATTTAAGACTTTCTGAAGAAGATTATCACAAAGTAGATGAAAGTGAAAGTATAGCAAATCAAAGAGATTATATAAAAAGCTACATTGAAAATGAAACATCTTTAAAAAGTTGTGAAATAGAAGAATATGTAGATGATGGATATTCTGCTACTAATACAAATAGACCTTCATTTTTAAGGCTTATTGAGGATATAAAGAGTGGTAAAGTAGGAACTATAATTGTAAAAGATATGTCTAGGTTTTCAAGAGATTATATCTTACTTGGGGATTATTTGAGCAATATATTTCCATTTCTAAAAATACGATTTATTGCTATTAATGACAACTATGATTCTTTAAAAGAACAAGGTAATGGCTTAGATACAGATACACAGTTTAAGACATTGTATTATGATTTATTCAGTAAGGAATTATCTGAAAAGGTAAGAAGTTCTATTAGGCAAATTAAATCGCAGGGGAAAAATATAAATTGGGCAGCACCTTTTGGATATATTAAAGATCCAAAAGATAAACATAGTATCATCATTGATGAAAAAACAGCTTTTATAGTTAAAGAAGCTTTTGATTTATTGCTAAAAGGATATTCGTGCATTCAAGTGGCTAATATATTTAATGAAAAAGGTTATATTACACGCTCTGAACGAAAAGAAGAACTGAAACTTTCTGATTATACTGGAAATTTAATTACTGGAAGTGAAGTAAAGAAAAGAGTTTGGACAAACGCAGCTATCTCACAGATTACAAGGAACGAACTATATACAGGAGATTATGTATATAATAAATTCAAAGAAACAAAAATAGGTGGAAGAAAAAGAATTTTACTTTCTGAAGAGGAGTGGAAAATACTTCCAAATACCCATGAAGCGATTATTTCAAGAGAAGTATTTGATGAGGTAAAGAAAATAAAAGAAAAAAGAAGTTTTGGAGGATATACAGGAAATAAAAATCGTTCTATTTTTTCTGATAAGATTTTTTGTAAAGAATGTGGTAGACATATGAGTTTTCGATGTGACAGTAGACAAAAGAAGAATTCTGATAAAATATACAAGTATAAAAGTTATTATTGTAATTTATGTAAAGCTGAGAAAACACCAAACAATATCAAAGAGAAAGATATTATTGAACTTATAAAACCCAAATTAAAAGATTTTAAGATACAAAACACATTAAATGAAGAGAAAGTCATAGAACACAAGAATGTGAAAGACGAGATTCTAAAGGAAATATCCATATTAAACAGTAATTTACAAATCATCTATGAAAACTATAAAAAGAAAAATATTTCAAAAGATGACTATTTAAAGGAAAAAACTTTTATCCATGATAAAAAGGTATTACTGGAGAGTAGGTTGAAAGAATTAAAATCAGAGAAGATTGATTCAAGGAAAGAAACGGATATTACAGTCTTAGACGAAGAAAGTTTATTGAAGGCTTATTTAGACAATAAAATTGATAAAATAATTGTATCAAGAAGTGGAGAAATAGAAATTTTAGAAAAATAGATGAATAGCATTAAAAGTAACTCATAATCTCGCCAACTTTAATTTTAATACGCCAAAGTGAAAATAATGGCGAGGAAATTTGCGGAAATAAATAGTACTGTTTACTATGAGTTGATAGGGTAAATATTTAGGAACAAATAAAAAAATGATATAATTATAGTTAAAATGAGATATTGTGAGGTGATTTTTGTGTCTAAAATAAATGTAGAAGGATCAGAAATTAGCATTATTGCCATAGATAATAGAGATTATATTTCTTTAACCGACATGGTTAGAAATGTTGAAAATGGTGTGGCACTAATAGAAAAATGGCTAAGGAATAAAAATACAATTGAATTTTTAGGAATATGGGAAGAAATGTATAATGCGAATTTTAATTCCACCGAATTCGAGGGAATTAAAAATGAAGCAGGTTTTAATCGTTTTATTTTATCGGTTAAACAATGGGTCAATAAGACGAATTCTATCGGAATTGTTGCCAAAGCAGGAAGATATGGTGGAACATATGCACATAAAGACATAGCTTTTGAATTTGCGTCGTGGGTATCACCTTATTTTAAGCTCTATCTTATTAAAGAGTTTGAGCGCTTAAAAGAAGAAGAACAAAAACAATTAGGTTGGGATATCAAGAGGAATTTAGCTAAGATAAATTACAAAATTCATACAGATGCAATTAAGAATAAACTTGTCCCTGAAAAATTATCAAAGGAAAGAATAAACTATATCTATGCAAGTGAAGCAGATATATTAAATGTAGCTTTGTTTGGAATGACAGCAAAAGAATGGCGTGAAAATAATCCGGAGTTAAAAGGAAATATGAGAGACTATGCTGATATATCACAATTAGTGTGTTTATCAAATCTTGAGAACTTAAATGCTGTTTTCATAAATGAGGGAATGGATGCAACTGAAAGGATAGAAAAATTAAATGCAATTGCTATTGAACAAATGAGGATTCTAACAGAAAGTGAACGTATAAAAAAGTTAAAATAAAAGTTTTGTTTATAAATTAGGCGATAGAAATATCGTCTAATTTTATGTAACAATTGCTTGACATTGTAGGGAAAATCCTCTTTGATTAATTGTATTGCAAGAATTATTCCCACAGCTATGGATGGGGATGTTACAGGTAAAATAATTATAAATGGGAAAGATATCTCGGATTCTAGCATGGTTGATTTAGCTGGAACCATAGGTTTTCTTATGCAAGATCCTGATGCACAGCTTTGCACATTTACTGTAGAGGATGAAGTGGCGTTTGGATTAGAAAACCTAAAGATTTCAAGAGATGAAATATCTAAACGAATAGATAGTGTATTTGAATTGTTTGACATTGGTCATCTAAGGGACAGACCATTAAATGAACTTTCTGGAGGTCAAAAGCAAAAGGTAGCTTTTGCAGCTGTGGTTGCAATGGACCCAGATATATATATTTTAGATGAGCCTACTGCTAATCTAGACCCAATAACAAGTGCTCAGATAGTTGCAATAATTAAAGAACTATCTCAAAAAAAGAATAAAACAGTTATTGCTATAGAGCACAACACTTCTATGTTGGAAGACTGCGTTGATAAACTATACAATATTTCTGAAAATAAAATGATTGATGAAAATGTAGAAGAGTATATCGGAAAAATCAGAGAAGAAAGTCTTTTACCGGTTAATAAAAACAAAGCATCGGAAGAAGTGATTCTATCCATTGATGATGTAGAATTTTTTTATGGTCATAGAAAAATATTAAATAATATTTCATTTGATTTAAGAAAAGGTGAAGTTTTAGGCATTGTAGGACATAACGGTGCTGGAAAGTCAACCTTGGCCAATATACTTTCGGGCTTGAGGAGAAAATTTAAGGGAACTGTTTTAATTAATTCAAAGAATATTAATGATTTTTCTCTTAAAGAGCTTGGTAAAAATGTAGGTCTTGTATTTCAAAATCCAGAGCATCAATTTATAAAAAACACAGTTGAAGAAGAATTAGCTTTGGGATTGGAAGCGAGAAATCTCAGTCAAGAAGAAATAGATAAAGCAGTAGATAAATATTTGGATATTTTTAGCTTATCAGATAAAAGGAAGAATAATCCTTTTCAACTAAGTCAAGGAGAAAAGAGAAAGCTTTCTACAGCTGACATGTTGATTACTGGACAGAATATATTAATATTAGATGAACCTACTTTTGGACAAGATAGAGAAAATTTGGGGTATTTGTTAGAGCTTTTATATAGCGTAAGTTCTTTAGAAAATGATGGAGTAGGGATTATAATGATTTCACATGATATGGAAGTTATAAGAAATGCATGTCATAAAGTGTTAGAGTTGAGTAATGGTGAAATATCATATTATGGAGATGCTGATGTTTATGAATATAAATAGGGATGAATTGATGGATGAACTTAATCCGCTTATAAAAATAATTATATTAGTATCGGTAACAATTCTAGTAACTTTTGATAAATGGGCTTATTTAACACTTTGTATATTTATGTTATCCGTTATTTCTGTTGGCCTGTTCTCAAAAATCACAGTAATTAACTATTTATATAAGTTGAGATATGTTTTTGTATTATCCGTATCTTATGGAATTTTCATTTTCTTAGGTCAAAAAGCATCGGGAGAAGGTGTAAATATTCAATACTCCATATCTCTTGGACTGAGATTTTTGGTAATGGCAGGGTATTCTATAATATTCGTAAACACAGTTAAACCGATGGAGCTAACTTCATGCCTTATAAAATATTTTAAAGTTCCTGAGTCTTTTGGATTTGCTTTTTTGGCGGCGTATAGATTTTTTCCTACATTTAAGTACGAACTAGATAATATTAAATGCTGTCATGCAACAAGAGGTGTTGCATCAGAAGGATTTTTTTCAGTTTTTACAAATATTCCTAAGTATACTATACCTCTATTAGTCACATCCATTAGAAAAGGCGAAAGAGTAGCGATATCAATGGAAAATAGAGCTTTTGGAAAGTATAAAACCAGAACTGTTTACAAACCGTTGGAGATTAAAAAGTTAGATATAATAAGCTTAGTAGTAGGAATTATGATTATTTTTATTATAGTATTTCTATTTATTAAATGGGGACTTTTTAAATTCTCATTAACGTACTAATAAAGGGGGTAAAAATGCCTATATATGAAAAGCAGGATATTACAAAAAACAAAAATGATTCAATAAACTATGAAATTTCAAAAGAATTCAAAAATATCCTTGGTTTGGAAAGAGAACCTGTAGGAATTGAATTCTATTATTCCAAAGAAGAATATGAAAATAGTAGTTTAGAGGAAACTAAATATAGAATGGCATATTGTGTTTTTGTTGAGAAAGCTAGTAGAAATAGCTTGGCAGCGAAGACCGTTATTGAAAATCACTATTGTGATGGTGCAACAACAGCTTTAGGATTGGAAGATCCTAATGACGAAATTAAATCAGGAAGAGTTTATTACTCCTATGGATTATATAAAACTAGAGGAATAGCTCAAAAAGTTTGGTCGGAAGTTCCGGCTTTTCCAAGTAATGGTATAAGACTCTATGGAATAGGCATAGCACCTCTGAAAGACTTTGATAAAGAGCCAGATTTAATTATTATTGTAGCTAATGCACAAAAAATGATGAAAATTATTCAAGCTGAAATGTATAACGGTGGAAGGAGAATGAACCTAAATCTTGCAGCAATGCAAGGACTTTGCAGTGAAGTTACAGTAATACCATACTTGACAGGAGAAATAAATATAAGCATGTTATGTCCGTCAACAAGAACTTTAGCAAAATGGGATGAAAACGAATTAGCTGCGGGAATTCCTTATGCAAAAGTTAAAAATTTAATTGAAGGAATTAAAGAAGTAAACAAAGTTGGATAAATTTATAAAGTAGTCAGGGTATAGAACCTTGACTACTTTTTTATCGGTTATTATAAAACTTAACAACCCTCACAAACCAAAAAATAAATAAATAAAAAATTTATTGATTTTTACAATTTACCATGCTACCATATAGATGTACTCTTTAATATTATTTTTAAAAGTGTGGTTAATATGATTAAAAGGAAAGAAAAGCTTGTTGAAAAGCCAGATGATATTATTTTAAATGTAAATGAATTAATCTTTGAAGCTGTTCAAAGGGGCTGTTCTGATATTCATATTGAACCATTTGCTGAAAGTGTAAGGGTAAGGTTTCGTATTGACGGAAGGCTCTACACTGAGAAAAACATTTTAAGACATGAGTATGAGAGGTATGTTAGTAGAATAAAGGTAATGTCTAAACTTAACATTGCGGAGAAGAGACTTCCACAGGATGGTTCTTTTAATTTCGATTATGAGAATGTGAATGTGGATATTCGTGTTTCTACCATTTCAACTATCTATGGGGAAAAGGTTGTACTAAGAATTCTTGAAAAGGATGAGAACAAAATAAGTTTGAAGAACTTGGGACTTAATGAAGATGATTTGGACAAGCTTTTAAATTTGGCAAAGGTTGAAAATGGTCTTATTTATTTAACCGGGCCAACTGGTTGTGGCAAGACTACAACTTTGTACTCTCTTTTAAGGGAGCTTAACGACGACAGGGTAAATATTATTACTGTTGAAGATCCCGTTGAGTTTAAGATTTCTGGTATTAATCAAATTCAGATAAATGAGAAGGCGGGCATTAATTTTTCTAATGCTCTTCGTGCAATTTTACGTCAAGACCCTGAGATTATTCTAGTTGGTGAAACCAGGGACAAGGAGACTGCGCAAATTTCCGTTAGGTCTTCCATTACTGGGCACAAAGTTTTTTCCACTCTACATACTAATGATTCCTACTCTGCTATTGTAAGGCTTTTGGACATGGGTGTTGAAGATTATTTAATTAGGGCAAGTCTTAGAGGCGTTGTATCTCAAAGGCTTATTCGTTTATTATGTCCTTATTGCAAGAGGGAAGTTTCTTTAAGTTCCGACAAGATAGACTATTTAAAATCCATAGGCATTACTGAATTCCCCGAAAAGGTTTATGAGCCATGTGGCTGTGAACACTGCAACGAAGGCTATCACGGAAGGAAGGCCCTTGTTGAAATACTTGTTATTGACAAGGATTTTAGGGAGCTTATTGAACCTGATGTCAATTTGGACGCTCTCAAGGCACTGGGCAAGAAAAAGGATATTAAAAATTTACAGTACAAGGGTGGCGTTGAGTTTTTAAAGGGAAACACTTCCTTTGAAGAACTTGCCAATCTTTCTATAGTATGATGATTAATTTTGAAGCTATTAGAGAAGTAATTAATAAACCAATTTACATAAAACAAAACAATAAGGATTTATCCATCTTCTTAAATGAATTTTCTTCCCTTTTAAAGGCAGGGATTAATTCAGAAGAGGCGATTTTTATTCTTAAGGACCAAAGGGAGATTAAGAGTTTAAATTATATTTTAAATGCAGTTTATGAAGATCTTTTAATGGGGCATAATCTTTCCGATAGTTTTTCAAGGCATGGAAATTTTGAAGAATTTTTCATAACCATGATTAAAACTGGGGAAGAGACGGGAAGGATTGAAGAAATTTCTAAAAATCTTTCTCTCTACTATAAGAGGACGGATCAGATTGATAAGAAAGTTAAGGGAGCTTTGGTGTACCCCATTATCTTAATGGTCACTGCGATTTGCGTTTTGTTTTTTATTTTTACATATGTTATGCCAACCTTT
Source organism: Lagierella sp. ICN-221743 (assembly GCF_037890055.1). Taxonomy (NCBI): domain Bacteria; kingdom Bacillati; phylum Bacillota; class Tissierellia; order Tissierellales; family Peptoniphilaceae; genus Lagierella; species Lagierella sp. ICN-221743. Next base: position 34,089 of record NZ_JBBKBD010000005.1, read on the forward strand.
TTGGACTTGTTTAGGGAAAGCGAAAACACCCTTCCTAAGTCCACGAAAGTTTTAATTGCAATAGTTTCTTTTTTTAACAATCACGGCGTCACGCTGATGGTTGCTATTTTAATATTCATTTTTTTATTTGCAATGCTTTACAAGAAGACCAGCTTTAAACTAGCAGTAGATAAATTTAAATTTAAAATTCCCATAGTTGGAAAGAATTATTCTAAGGTCTTAACGGGAAAGATTTCCATGGCACTTTCAATTTCAACTAATGCAGGGCTTAATTTTATTGATGCGGTTTCAATAATTTCTGAAGGCCTTGGAAATAGATATTTAGAAGAAAGAATAAAGACTGGTATTTTAGAAATTCAAAATGGAAAAAGTATTTCTGAAACTTTTCATGAGATAAAAGAGCTTCCAAAACTATTTTCATCAATGATTGAAGTTGGGGAACAAACCGGGGAGCTTTCCGATATATTAAATGTTATTTCCACTCACTACAGTGAAGAGAGTGACTACGCCATAGACAATATGTTAAGGGTCTTTGAACCAACAATCATCATAGTGATGGCCATAATAATTGGATTTATTGTTATTTCCATTGCCACTCCTATGTTTGATTTAATAAATAGTTATAACTTTTAAGGAGGAACTATGAAAAAATACATTAGAAAGAAGTCAAAGGGATTTACATTAATTGAGCTTATTATTGTAATTGCAATCCTTGCGGTACTTGCGGCAATTGCACTACCTAAGTACAATAACTCCAAGAGAAAGTCTGTAATAACTGCCCATAATGCAAATGTTAGGGTGCTTGAATCAGCGGCGCTTAACTATGTTGCAAATGGTGGAGGGGCAGCGACTTGGCCAGGGGATGCAAGTTACAAGGACTATGTAAAGAACTATCCAAAGGTTCCAAAGGGAATATCTGAACTTAGCGGCAAGGCTGGAAAAGATTATACTGTTACAATTACAGATAAAGGCGATGTTGAAGTTTCCCCTGGAATTATTGAATTAAAAGAATAATGAAATTTTTCTCCTTTATACTTGGTTCTGTTATGGGATCGTTTTTGAATCTTCAAATTATGAGAAAAACTTCTCGCCCTATAACAGAACCATTTTCAGTATGTGACCACTGCCATAAAAGGCTTCATTTTTATAATCTCATACCAATACTCTCCTTTTTATTTCAAAGGGGACGTAGTAACTGTTGCCATAAAAAACTTTCCATAGGATATCCTATTTCTGAAGTTCTTTCTGGATTTTTATTTGTAATGGTCTACTTTCTTGTTGGTGATTTTTATAAAAGCATTTTAATGGCGGTTTTAATTTCATTACTCATTGCCATGTCCATAATCGACTTAAAAACAAAAGACATCTACTATTCACATATAGCAGGAGTGTTTTTTCTTTCGGCAATACTTTCATATTACAACTTTTGGTTTAAAGAGGAAGTGATATACAAAATAATTTTCTCAACCCTTCTTCTTATAATAGGTTATATGTTAAGCCGGAAAGATTATGTTGGATTTGGAGATATTTTACTTATTTTATGTTTAAACCTAAGCCTAAACTTTCACGAAACCACAATTTTTCTTTTTTTTATAAGCATTGTAGGTGGTTTAGCTGCCCTCGTGTTATACTTAAAGAAAAGAGATAGGAAGATGAAGATAGCTTTTGTACCAATAATCGCATCTTCATTTATACTGCTGGAAATAGTGAAGGGCATGATAGCGTGAAAAAAATTTTTAAAGTATTTATATTTTTAATAGTATTAATTACAATTGCCTGTTCAAGGGGACAGGTTAAAGAAGTTGAAAAGGAAGAATATACCATTCAAGACATGGACGTGGACTATAGCATGATAGAGTATGAGCTTCCTAAAATCGAAGAAGAACATGAAATTTTAAAGGCCTATAAAAATAGACTTTATATTTTAATTCATGATGTAAAAGACGAAAGCGAAAAGCTTGCAGACTGTCTTATGATATACGACTTTCAATGTGAAAGAGAAGTTAAGAGATATTTTTTTCAAAAGGGAATGAAGATTCACGACCTTGCTGTTTATCAAGGGGATATTTACATTAGTTTTGGCGACGGCGGAAAAGATTTTTTTAATGAGCCAACAGAAGTTACAGATATTGGGGAAATAGAAAATAAGGCTGAAGAAAACAAACAGGCTACTGAAGAGACAAAGCATAAAACTGAAAACAAAACTTTGCCAACAAATAATACACCTACAGATCCTTTCTTTGGGAAAAGTATTGAAAACAAAACCTATTCCATTGGAAAGCTTGAAAGCGGTGGCATTAGTTTAATAACAACTTTGGAAAAACAAAAGTTTGCACCAAAATTTTTGTTTGCTTTTGACGACCTATACTATCTTAGTTTAAAAGATGGTAAGTATAATGTATCTCCACTACTTGATGAAAATCCAAACGACATGTTTTCATTCGACTTTGTAGATGAGATACAAGATAGGATCTATAGTAGCGGCGACCGTCTGATTGCTCAGGGCAAGGACAAGAAAAATAGTTATTTTTATATTGTTGATGAAGACAACAATGTGGAAAAAATCCCCATAGAGCCATCGGAACAGTTCTTTTCATTTATCGCATTAAAAAATGGAATCTTTTCATCATATACCGATATTTATGACAGAGAATCCCTAAAGCTTATGTATATCGACATAAATCCAAAGGGAGAAAAGAAGTACAAGAAAAAAATTGTTTCATCGGATAGCATCTACAAGTTTTACTCAAACAATACGGACAATATTATAGCTGAAGGCTCCGGTGGAGAAATATATTTTATTCGTGTTAAGAGAAGCCAAATATATAGTGGAAAAGTGTCTGGAATTGGGGACAATAGATATAAGATATTTCCAAACGAAGACTCAAGGTATGGCCTTGTAGATGAAGAACATGGAAAATATTTGGATATTTATTTTAATTAATTATGAAAAAGACAAAGGGATTTACATTAATTGAACTTATTTTAACCATTGCCATATTGGCGATGTTGGTTGGAGTCGGAGCGCTTAGGTACGACTTTTTAACAAATTATCAAGAAAAAATTGAAATCGAATCGGTTTTAAGAACCATAAACGAAGCAAGAAACGCGTCCATTACAAGTGGTTATGTTCACACCGTAAAATTTTTAAAAGATGAAAACATGGTGCAAGTTAATCAAGAAAGTGAAATAGTGGAGAGGTTAAACTTACAGAAATTGCAAGTACAAAGACTTGAAAGTTTTAAATTCTCAACTACTGGAGCGCCAAGCATAGCAGGAACATACTACTTTCAGGGACATAAAAAGGAATACATCATTACTATTGAAGTTGCCACAGGGAAGGTGAATCTTATTGAAAAAGAAATTTAAAGGATTTACATTAATGGAATGCCTTGTGGCACTTTTTGTATTAAGTATTATCGTTGCCTTTACCCTTCCAGCACTGGGAAATATTTCAAACCTTCGAAATAAACAAAAGAACTACTTGGAGTTTACAAATTACTCCAAAACTGTTACAGAAAAAATAATTGCAGATATTTCTACGGGCAGTGCAATTTCCATACCGGAAGATGAAAAGTATATTGTAAGCTACGACATAACTTCACAAGGAGATTTTAAAAAGCTAAAAGTTAAAGTGTTAGATAAAAATAGTGAAAGGGAACAAGTCTATGAAACCATTCTTCCTAAATAAAAAGACTAATGGATTTACAATGCTTGAAGTTATCCTGGCCATGGCCATATCCCTTGTAATACTTTCTGTTATGGCAGTTTTGATGGGCTTTTCATTGAATATTTTAAAAACTGACTTTGAATATAACAAAAAGAAGTCTTCCATCTCATATGCACAAAGTTATATAGAAAAGGAGATTTCAAGGTCCTTTAAAGTGTATGAGACAAGTGAGTTTCCGGAAGAACTTCGCTCAAACAACTTGGGTTTTGTAATAGAAATACTTCCGTATAATGACATGGACGAATATAGCCACGACTATGTATATTACTACTTAAACAACGACAAGCTGCAAAGGGTTCTTTACAGTAGCTTTGATTCCATTGAAGAAAAGGGGCAAATATACTACCAAGGCACCAACACCATTTGTGAAAACATAGGTTCAATTGAAGGAACTTTCTTTGACAAAGCTTCAAACTACATACAGTTGAACTTTTCCTTTGAAGAAAATGGAATAAATAAAGAAAGCACACTAGGCATATTTGTGGAGGGACAAAGTGAAGAAGACTAGAGGATACATTTCGATTTACACCCTTATTATTTTTATGCTTTTAGTTTCCATAATAACCGTGCTTATTTTAGGAGTTAAGATGGAGTCAAAGAAGGTCATAAACCAGGGGGACTACTACCAAAACAAATTAATCGCTAGGTCTATTTACTACAGAGTAATAAACGATGAAAACTTTATAGAATTTACAAAAAATCCATCGGAACAAAAACTTAAAAAAGTTCAAATGGGAAACTTAGGCCTTGAGTGCTACAACGAGCCAGTCAATTTGTTATTTGGAAAAAACAAAAGAGGATTTGTCGTGTCCTATGAAGTAAAATATAAAAACACCTCCACAAAAAATAATATTGTGGTGGAAAAAAACAGTTCAAAATTACTGGACAAATATTCTAACGTGAAATTAAGTGATGAAGAAACTCAAAAGATAATTGAAAATGACTTAGAAAAAATTGGCGATGATTTAGTTTTTTATCAAAAAGATGACACACTTTATTATCTGGAGAGAAAAGATTACGAAAAATTACTTAGTGAAATCGAAAAGAGTTTTAATGAGAAACCTGAAGAAGCTTCGGACCCAGACAAAGAAACAACGGAAAACGACCAAGAAGTAATAGAAATTGATATTGCAGACTACTTGAACAAGTTTAAAACTTTGGATGGGGACTACTTTTATAATTTAAAAAGTTTTGAAGTGTTGTCCCAAAAGGCGCCACAGCTAAGTGGAATCGCTGTGCTTGAAAATGAGGGAGAAAAAATTGGTGGCATAACACTAAATGGCATACTGATTAACCATAGTCCATATAAAGACATAAAAGTTAAAGGCAAAGTTGTGGAAGTTTCAAAATATGAAGGCATATCAACCACATCGCTTGAAGATGTTTTAAGACTAAAGGACAATACCAGCCTCAATTTAAATCCAAAGATTCACAGACTTATGATTAAGTAACCTATGTTATAATTAAACTAGGTGAGAATATGAAAGATAGATTTGGAAGAGAGATAGACTATCTCAGAATTTCCATTACAGATAGATGCAACTTAAGATGTAGGTATTGCATGCCGGAAGACGGTTTTCACAAGGTGGACTCAAGGCAGGTACTTACCATTGGTGAATATATAGAAATAGTAAAGGCCTTCAAAGAGCTGGGCATAAAAAAAGTTAGAATTACCGGTGGGGAGCCACTGGTAAAATATGGCGTTGTAGACTTAATAAGGGGAATTAAAGAGCTGGGCATTGAAGATATATCAATGACCACCAACGGAATCCTCTTAAAGGATATGGCCAAGGACTTAAAAGATGCGGGACTAAACAGAGTGAACATCTCTCTGGACAGTTTAAAAGAAGAAAGATATAGCTACATTACTAGAGGTGGTAATTTAAAAGATGTTATTGAAGGCATCGAAGCTTGCGAAAAGTACGGCATCAGTCCAATAAAAATAAACACGGTGGTACTGAGGTCATTTAATTTTGACGAGTACAAAAGCTTTTTAGAACTTACGAAAGATAAGGACATTATCGTAAGATTTATAGAGCTAATGCCCATTGGAGAAGCCATAAAGAGCAAAGATGACTTTATTTCAAACGAAGAGCTTATAAATTTATGTGGCAATTTGAAACCGGTTAAAGAAAGCATAGGCTCAGGGCCGGCCAAGTACTATAAGATAGATGGCTACAAGGGAGAAATTGGATTTATAAACCCAATATCATGTAACTTTTGCAAAAACTGTAACAGAATTAGACTTACGGTTAAGGGGAATCTAGTGCTATGTCTCCACTCTAAAAAGACAGTGGACATTAAGACGCCCCTAAGAGCTTCTGAAGATATAAAGCAAGTTATATTACAGGCCATCCAGGAAAAGCCCGAGAGACATTCGTTAATACAGGGCAAGTACAACGAAACCGACATGAACGAAATTGGAGGATAAATGGATTTAACTCATATAAATGAACAGGGTAGAGCCAAGATGGTGGACGTGTCATCAAAGGACGACACCCTTCGAGTTGCTACGGCAAAGGCAACCATAAGAATGAAAAGAGAAACCATAAACACAATAAAAAGTGGTGGAATAAAAAAAGGCGACGTGCTTTCAGTGGCGCAAGTTGCAGGGGTTATGGGAGCAAAGAACACTCCACAGCACATTCCCATGTGCCACACCATACTACTAACGGGAGCGGACATAGAGTTCGAAGTAAAAGAAGACTCCATAGACATATACTGCACAACCAAGACCACTGGAAAGACAGGAGTTGAAATGGAAGCGCTGGTAGGATGTTCCACTGCAGCCCTAACAATATACGATATGTGCAAGGCCATAGACAGAGGCATGGTAATAGAGGAAGTGAAATTAATGGAAAAAGTTGGAGGAAAGTCCGGCCACTACAAAAGAGGTGTTGGAGAAGTGATTGACGTAAACATCTCAAAGGAAAAGGGCGTAATAAAAACTCCAGTAGAAGTTGGAAATTTAATAGAAAACTTTGGACTAGAAGGAGATGCCCATGCAGGTGACTGGCATAGACAAATAAGTTTACTTGCAGTTGAAAGCATAGACAAGATGAAGGCCATGGGACTACCAGACTTAAAAGACGGCGACTTTGCAGAAAATATTACAACAAAGGGACTAATTCTACACGAAATTCCCGTTGGAACAAAGTTTAAAATTGGAGATAGCCTTTTAGAAGTTACACAAATTGGAAAAAAATGCCATAAGGGCTGTGCAATAAAACAAAAAGTTGGCAACTGTATCATGCCAACGGAAGGAATTTTTGCAAAAGTATTAAAGGGGGGGCCTATTAAAAAGGGCGACAAGATAGAGCTTTTAGACTAAGGAGTTATTATGTATTCAAAGATATACACCTGTTTTCTTGAAGGTTTACAAGGATATAAAGTAGAAGTTGAAGCAGATATTGCAAGAGGACTTCAAGCGTTTAATATAGTTGGGCTGGCAGATGTATCAATAAAAGAAGCAAAAGAGAGAGTCCGTTCAGCAATAACAAACTCCGGATTTAAATTTCCCGTTGGAAGGATCACCATAAATCTGGCACCGGCAAACTTAAAAAAGGAAGGTTCACAGCTAGATATTTCAATTGCAATATCAATCCTTACAGCCTATGGAACTATAATTAAAGAGCCAAAGAACAACATTGCATTTATAGGCGAGCTTGCCTTAGACGGAAGATTAATGTCAGTGGATGGAGCACTTCCCATGGCAATATCACTAAAGGAAATGGGCTTTGAAAAAATCATAGTACCTGTTGACAACAAAGAAGAGTGTTCATTAGTAAAAGGCGTTGACATAATACCAGTGGATAATCTTACAAACCTTGTGGACTATCTAAACGAAAATATAGACATAGAACCATTTAACGAAGATGTGTTTAGCGACTTTGAAGAAGAAGTAGAATACGACATAGACTTTTCAGAGATAAAAGGACAAAAAAACTTAAAGAGAGCCATGGAAATTGCAGCAGCAGGAGAACATAACCTGCTTATGATAGGACCACCAGGGGCAGGAAAGACAATGGCGGCAATGAGACTACCTACCATCCTACCACCACTGGACTTTGAAGAGTCCATGGAATGCACAAAAATATATTCAGTTAGCGGCGAGCTAAAAGAAAATAGACTTGTAAAGAAAAGACCATTTAGAGCGCCACATCACACCAGCTCATCGGTGTCAATTATAGGTGGAGGACGAATTCCAAAACCGGGAGAGATTTCCCTGGCCCATAATGGAGCGCTTTTTCTTGACGAGCTTCCAGAATTTCCAAAATCAACCATAGAAGTTTTGAGACAACCACTGGAAGAAAAGACTATAACTATTTCCCGTGCAAACGCAACTCTTACTTACCCTGCAAACTTCCTATTTATCGCAGGGGCAAATCCATGTCCATGTGGATATTACGGAAGTGAAGAACACGAGTGTACATGTAGTGCGTCACAAATACAGAGATACCTTGGAAAGATATCCAGACCAATCCTTGATAGAATCGACATACATGTGGATGTTAAGCCAGTAAAGCTAAAGGACTTAAGGGATAAAACACCGGAAGAGCCATCTAAAGAGATTAGAAAAAGAGTTGTTAAGGCGAGAAATATTCAGCGAGAGCGTTTCAAAGGGGAAAAGACCAAGACCAATGGTCAAATGAACAATAGACTTATAAAAAAATATGTTAAACTTGACGACAACTTAAACGAGCTATTGGAAGCGGCGTACCAAAAATATAAGTTTTCAGCAAGAAGTATCAATAAAATTCTTAAACTTTGCAGAACCATTGCAGACCTTGAAGAAAGCGAAGAGATAAAAGAAAAGCATTTGCTGGAGGCAATACGCTTTAGAACAGTTGATACAAAGTATTGGGGATAAAATAATAATTGTTCAAATATCTAGTAAAGATTGTTTTTTTTAAAGCAAAAGAATATAAAAAGACCTTGAAAACTTTCAGGGTCTTTTGTTGTGCACCTAATAAAAAGGTTTTCAAACAAAAAGATTGAAAAAGTTTTAAAATGTAGTATAATATAGACAAACAAGTGGGCTAACATGATTAGATACCTAATAAAAAGGTTTTCCGAAAAAAGTTGAAGAAGTTTAAAGTAGTATAAACAAAGTCAACAAATTTAAATAATCTAAAGGAAGGAGACAATTATGGGATTATTCGGAAAAAAGGGAAAAAAATCATGTCCTATATGCGGCAATGAATTGAAATTACTTAGCGGTCTAGTAGTTGAAGATGGACAAATTTGTAGTGATTGTGAGAAAAAGCTTCGCGGTCAATTTAATATTACAGAATATTGGAAGAAAGGATGGGGCACTACGGGCTTCGATAGAGCAGATTATGTTTTAAAAACAAAAGACCCTCTTAAGGCTATGACAATAGCCGAAATTGAAGATATGATGCATTCAATGAAAGAAGAGCAAGCAAAGATTATCGAAGAAGTAGGTTCCGATTACGCTAATGTTGCAAAAGTAGATAAGTGCTTTTCCATTGCACCAAAGGCGTTGGATGTGGGGCTAAAACGAGCTAAAGCTTTTAAGAACAAAATCGTGGCTACATCTCAGATTATTACTGGTGAATTTGCCAAAGATGACACAGTTACAGTTACTACAGACGGCAAAGACATTACAACAACTATTCTCGATGTTATTGAATGCAGTAACAGTTCAACATTTGAGACAATGCTTGCATCCAATTTGCACAAACATAATGCGGAAGCGGGAACCAGCGCATGGATTCTATTGGATCTTTCAGAAGGCGTTGGTGAAGGAAGTCTAATTCAAAAGTAGAACAATTAATTTTTTAACAGAAAAAACTTTTTAAACGAAAGCACTTTTTAATAAAAGGTGATAGGATCTTTCGTGATTTGATTAATAGAGAAAGAAAAAACTGTTGGAGTATGAACATACCTCAACAGTTTTTTGTTTGAAAAATTCAAAATATAGAATATAAGACTTTTCTTCCATATAATGAATATATATGTTACACTACAATACAACGCAAAATGTGTGAGAGATTTTGAAAAGACGAATATGAAATTTAAAATGAAATTGATTTTAAAAAGGGTATTAATAAACCAATTTCAAAGATATAGCTATGGGGGATTACTAAAAGAACATATCAATGGTTAGGCTTAATAAAGCCTGAAAATTGTTAAATTTAATTATGAAGAATATTTTAATTCATGGGTTGGGTCAAGATAATAAAAGTTGGGATAAAGTAAAAGAGTATTTAAGAGTATACAATTATAATGTTATTTGTCCTAATCTATTTGATCTTTTAAAAAATGATAGTTATGAATACAATAACCTTTACGGTGCTATTGAAGAACAAATAAATAATTATAATGATAAGGTAAATTTGTGTGGTCTTTCTTTAGGTGGAATAGTTGCTTTAGATTATGCAAAAAATCATCCTAAGAAAGTAAATTCTTTAATTTTAATAGGAGTACCGTATAAAATACCTAAATTACTTTTTAGCATACAAACTTTTGTTTTTAAACCTATGCCACAATCTAATTTTTTAAAATTAGGTCTAAAAAAATATGAATTTATAAATCTGCTTAAATCATTGAAGGATTTAAAGATAAACGGTGAGTTAGAACGGGTAAATTGCAGAACCTTGTTACTTTGTGGAAAAGAAGATAAGCTCAATATTAAGAGTAGCAAGCTTTTTAATGAGAAGATTAAAAATAGTAAATTTGGAATAATAAAAAATTCTGGACATGAAATAAATATTGATAATCCTAAAGACTTAGGATATATAATATCAGAGTTTTGGACTGATTAAATAGAATAATGGAAGGTACCCAAGGCGATAGAAAAATTAAAAACTCTATCGTCTTTTTGTTTAAGAAATTAAAAAAAAGCAAAGCGTGCTTGATAAAAAAGCAAAGCAAGCTATACTTTATATGTAAAGCAAGCTTGCTATTGGAGGGGGAAAATGAAAAATACGATTTCTCAATTAAGAAAACAGCATAAAATAACTCAAGAAGAATTGGCAAATGAAGTTGGAGTAACAAGACAGACCATAACTTCCATTGAAACTGGAAAATATATAGCGTCACTGCCGTTGGCTTTTAAAATTGCTAAGTTTTTTGATATGAGTATTGAAGAAATATTTAGTATAGAGGAGGATGATTAATATTAACAAATTAGAAAATTATAAAAAAGAGATAGGATTTAGGATTAGTATTTTAGTCTTATTATGCATAGTTGCCTTACTGGCAGTTATTATTGGAAATTTTTATTTAAAATATAAATTTCCATTAAAAGAAGATGTGACAGATTATGTAGTAGGATTTTTTACTGGAATTGAACTAGTATCTGTATTCTATATGTCAATGCTTGTTAGAGCATATAGAAATAGAGATATATTGGAAAAGATGTATACTAAAGAAACAGATGAAAGAGTGATATTAATAAAGATGAAGTCAGGAGCAAATATAATACCTATATTTTCAATGGTTATTGTAATTGTTTCTTTAATTGTAGCATATGTAAGTTATGAAGCCTTTTTAGCATTAATGATAGTTGCATTTGTACAAATAATATTTTCTAAAATATTAAAAATATATTGGTCAAAAAAGATTTAAAAACATCATAGTAAAGGCATCAGACGATGGAAATTAAAAACTCTATCGTCTTTTTCTATACCAAAAATTAGGAGGTTAAAATGGTAAGGTTAAGAAGTACCACTCAAACAATATAATATAAGACATTTAGCGATTGAATTATAAGTTCAGTCGCTTTTTTAATTGAAATTTATAGATAAAGGAGAAGGAACTATTAGATAGATAAAAGATAAGTATTAACGCGAATTTAAGTTAATAAAGTTTTTACTTGAAGAGCCTTTTAGTCTTGAAGAATATAATAATATTCATAAGGACGAGATTTAAAATTAAATGGCCTCTATGGGCTATTTTTTTTAAACAATGTAATCTCAAACATTTTGTACTATAATATACTAAAGGATTGATTTGTATTAGGGGGTTATTGTGGAAGATAGATTAAATAAAAAGAGCGGTTTTCATTACGCCTGGGTAATTTTAGTGGTAACTACGCTCACTTTGGGAGTGTATGTGCCGGTGGTAAATTCCTTATCCAATAGTTGGCAAATTGCTGTTACTAATGACTTAGGCTTTTCAAGGACTGCATTTTCCTTTACGGGAACCATAACTCAGGCGGTGGGAATTTTCCTTGGGCCTGTAATTTCTGTTATGTTAACTAAATATAATTTTAAACGCATTTGGACAGCGGCGGCAATTACTTTTGCTCTAGCTGTGTTTGGATATTCCATGGCTCAAAATAAATATCATTTTTATATTTTAGGTTTTGTAGTTGGTGCGTCTTATATAACCACTGCGCAAATTCCTATGATGATGCTTATCAACAACTGGTTCCAAGAGAAGAAGGGCCTTGCAACTTCCGTTGCAGTATCAGGTATATCTGCGGGAGGTGCACTCCTAAGTCCTCTTATAAATATGCTTATTGAAAACATGGGCTGGAGAATGTCCTATAGGGTATATGCCCTTATTATTCTTACTTTGGCAATTGTCTTTGGATTCTTTTTAATTTATTTAAAGCCAGAGGACAAGGGACTTAAGCCATATGGATATAGGGGAGAGGACGAGTCTGTAAGTAGTTTAGTGGACTCTAACAAGTCTTTAAATGTGGGACTTTCTATTGGAGCGTCACTATCATGTAGCTTTTTTATATTCCTCTTACTTGGAACTGTTATGAATGGTCTTTCAAATGGAGCGTCACTTCAGTTTCCGCCGGCACTTCAAGAAGCTGTGGGCTTTCAAGTGGCAGGAACTGTAATTTCAATTTATCTATTGATTGGCGTTGGAGGTAAACTTTTACTTGGTAGAATCGCCGACAAGTATGGAATTAATCATGCAATTATTTTTGGTGCTAGCACTTTGGCCCTTAGTTTTGTTTCCATGCTTCTTGTTGATAAACCCTTTGGACCTTGGCTAGTTGCCATTGTGTTTGGATTTGGCCTTGCACTAGGTTCGGTACTACCACCTCTTGTAACTTCTTCAATTTATGGACGTAAGATGTATGGAGAAGCCTACGGATTTGTACAGTCAAGCACTCAAGTCGGCGCGGCTTTTGGACCACTTCTAGTTTCCTTTATTTTTGATTCATCAGGAAGCTACAGGTTTGCATGGCTAATCAATATTGGTTTTGCAATTTTAACGGGACTACTATGGCTTCTTGCTCATAAAACTGCAAAGCCATATGAAGGCAAGAGTGAAAAATAGAGGAGGATTTCATGGAAAAATATATTCCTATTTTAAGGGACTTAATACAATTTGAATCGGTAAATGATGGAGAGGACGAGGTTGCAAAGTATATTGCAAATCTCTTTGAAGGCTATGACAATGCGGAAACGGAAATAATTCCTTCATACCCTGATCGCTCCAATGTTATCGTTAAGCTAAAGGGAAGTGAAAAGGGCAAAGTCTTTGCAATCTCTGGACATCTTGACGTTGTTGCAGCGGGAGAAGGATGGACCTATCCACCATTTGAAGGTGTGGTTGAAGACGGCAAGATGTATGGCAGAGGCACAGCCGATATGAAGGCGGGAGTTGCAGCTGGAATATACACTCTCCTTGATCTTATTGAAGAGAAACGAGATTTTGCTGGAGAGATTTGGTTTATTGGAACCGTCGGCGAAGAGATGGGAATGCAGGGAGCGCTGGACCTTGTGGAAGGTGGATACCTAAAGGATGTAGATGCAATTATAACACCAGAACCTACAAAGCGTGATGGAGAAAACCAAGGCATTTTTGCATCGAAGGGGTCGATTATGTATGCGGTTCACGCGGAAGGAAAGGCAGCCCATTCATCAATGCCAGAAATTGGTGTAAATGCAATTACGGCCATTGCAGACTTTATACAAAAGGTGCAAAAAAAGTTTGATGAAGTTACAGCTAACAAAGATTTTCAAAATAAAGAACTGGGCTCTACACTAAATGTGTTTTCAATTATGGAAGGTGGAATTCAAATTAACTCCGTGCCGGACAAGGCCTTTGTTAAGGGAAATATTCGTACGGTGCCTGAGTTTGGATCAGAAAAGTCCATTGGAATTTTGGAAAAGGCAATTGAAGAAAATAATAGTGACGAAGGCCGTGCAAAGTTAAGTCTTGAACTAATTCAAGTGCTAGACCCGGCTGAGGCTTCTAAAGATAATGACTTAATTCGTGCATTAATTGAATCGGCTCCGGATAAAAATGTACAAATAAGACCACTAATTGGAACCTGTGAACTGTCACGATTCATTCATATTTCAGATAATGTACAACTTTTGGTGTATGGCCCGGGACTAACAAAGCAGGCTCATGTGGTGGACGAGTATATTGAGCTAGATGAATATGTGGATACAATTCGTATTTTCAAAGACACGGCAATTAAATTTTTAAAGATGTAAAAGGCGGCTTAGGTCGCTTTTTTTATGCTTTTTTAAAGGCATTGCTGGGTATCTATTAATAAAAGATTTAATTGTACCAAAATTATCTTTATATTATAATATGGCAAGGTGATTAAATGAAATACTTATTTTTAATGAGTAAGAAGGCGGGAAGTGGTTCCTTTACGGAGCTTGAAAAAAGTATTATTTCTTCTTACGATGAAAATAATTTAGAATATAAAATTATCAAGACGGAGTATAAGGACCACGCCAAGGACGTTGTTAGGGACTATAAAGATGAAGAAGAACTAATTTTTTATGTTTGCTCTGGAGATGGCACTTTAAACGAAGTGGTTAATGAGATGAAAAAAGTTAATGCAAAATTTACCGTAGGGCTTATTCCTTCGGGAACTGCCAATGACTTTTCAAAAAATTTTGATTATAAAAATTTTAAAATAGAAGACACTATCAACCCAAAAGTTGAAAACATCGACCTAATTAAAGTTAACGACAGGTACTCTGTAAATGTTTTGAGTTTTGGTTATGATACTGTAATTTTAGAAACCGCCTATGACCTTTTAAAGAAAAATCCAAAGCTTGGACAAGGGGCCTACCCAAGGGCGATTTTAAAAAATATTTTCAAGATACCTAAGTACAAATTAAAATGTTTTTTTAAAAATGGGGAAGAATCTTCTAAGCTTACGGGATATTTTATTCTTGGTGCCATTTGTAATGGCGGCTACTATGGTGGTGGTTTTAATCCGTCGCCAAATGCAGATGTAAGGGATGGATTGCTTGAAATTTGCTTGGCCAAGGAAATGAATTTATTAAAACTAATTCCCCTTATTTTCAAATATAAAAAAGGACAACATCTTTCCAGTGATTTAATCCGTTTACAAAGTTTAACAAGTGGAAGGATAGACTTTGAAGAAGTTATTGTGGTCAATGCGGATGGAGAAATTTTTGAAACCGACCATTTGGATTTCAAGGTGAAACCTAAGTCATTAAAATTTGCCAATGTATGTTATAAATAATGTCTTACTGCCAAAATGGTATAAGGCATTTAATTATAAAAAAAGTGATAACGTTTTAAATAAAGTTGAAATAGGCTTATTTAATTTTTGAATATGGGGTATAATTAAGCAAAATAACTTCAAGGAGGGATTTATGAATTACGAAAGATTGTTTTCTTTGCTTGATGAAAGAAAAGAGACTATGATTGAAGACAGAAGGTGGCTTCATATGCATCCAGAACTGTCTTTTCAAGAAACTGAAACTGCAAAATATATTTATGAAAAATATAAAGATGAAGATGGTGTAAAGATAGAAAAAAACATTGGTGGAAATGGTGTTAAAGTAACCATCGACACTAAGAAACCAGGAAAGACCATTGCCATTAGGGCAGACTTTGATGCACTACCTGTTGAAGAAGACACTGGACTTCCTTATGCATCTAAGAACAAGGGTGTAATGCATGCATGTGGACATGATGCACACACTGCTTACATGTTAAACCTTGCAGATACACTTATTGAAATGAAAGACGAACTTTGTGGAAAAATTGTTATAATTCACCAACCAGGGGAAGAAATGCCACCAGGAGGTGCACTTGCTATGATAGAAGACGGAGTACTTGACGGTGTGGATAATGTTTTTGGTTGCCACGTTATGAGTCAAATGGAGTTTGGAAAAGTTTTCTACCACAAGGGAGCAACCCAACAGGCCAGAGCAAAGTTTGTGGCTAAGGTTCAAGGTAGAGGTGGACATGGTTCATCTCCACACGAAGCAAATGACGCCATTGTTATTGCAAGTCAACTAGTAGTAAACCTTCAAACAATTGTTTCAAGAAGACTTAATCCAATGAGACCTGGTGTTATAACAATTGGATCCTTTGATGGAAAGGGAGACTTCAACATAATTAAAGACTCTGTAACACTAGAGGGAGACGTAAGATGTATGTCCAACGAAGACAGAGAGATGATTGAAAGAGAAGTTAAAGCTATGTGCAAGGGTATGGAAGAAGCCTATAGCTGTAAGATAGATCTTGATTACAAAAACGACTACCCTGTGCTTATGAACGATGACGAAATGACTCAACTTGTAGTTGACGCCGTTAGTGAAGCAAATATCCCAATTGTAACAGGTGTTGAGGACTGTGGACCACTTAGTCCATCAGAGGACTTTTCATACTACTCACAAAAACTTCCAAGCTGTTTCTTCTACATTGGTGCAATGCCTAAGGGAGAAGCTTACCCACATCATCATCCAAAGTTTGACATAGATGAAGATTCTATGATGATTGCTGCTAAATCAATGGGAGCAGTTGTATTAAAATATCTTGGGGATTGCTAGGAGGTCATTATGAAATTAATGAGAAAAATACCTGGAGGTACAATGCTTGTGCCAATGTTTATATCGGCACTTATTAACACTATCTACCCATCACTGTTTCACATCGGTGGTGTAACAGAAGCTTTTATTGCAGGTAGAGCCTTAAACTTCGTTTTAGGTGCTGCAATATTTATCTCTGGTTGTATTTTAAAATTATCAACAATAAAGCATGTTTTAAAGAGATATTTGGGACTATTTGCATTTAGAACAGCCCTTTGTGCAGCCTTTGGCGTATTATTCTATAGGCTGTTTGGCCTTGAAGGTGTACTTGGAATCAGCTTAATTGCATTTATTGCATCTACAACTTCCATGAACCCTTCAATATTTCTTGCGGTTATGGAAGACTTTGGAGACGAAGTTGACACTTCAGCCTTTGGACTTATATCACTACTTTCAACACCAGTAATACCGCTACTTATATTTGGTCTTACACAACCAACTAAGATAGATATTCTTCCAATAGTATCTATAGTAGTACCACTTATTTTAGGTGTTATCGTTGGGAACTTAGACCATGACTTAGGTAGCTTTATGGCATCAGGAATGCCATTTACAATATTTATGCTAGGCTGGTGTGTAGGTGCAAGAATTGATTTACTTGAAGCATTTAGAGCAGGCTTTGCAGGAATCGTAATGGTAGTACTTTATTATGCGCTAACAGTTTTACCAGTACTACTATTTGAAAAGAAGATACAAAAGGGAAGTGGAATTTCCACCTTTGGAATTTCCACCATGGCTGGACTTTCAGCATCAGTTCCACTTACAATTGCAGAAACTAATCCAGAAATTGCAAAGTTTGCACCAAGAGCTGCGGCTATAGTTACCATGGGTGTTGTTATAACATCAATAGTTTCACCATACTTTGCAAAAAAAGCGGCGACAAAAGCTAAAAACTAATATATAGACCTGTCCAGATGGATGGGTCTTTTTATATTTTTTTGTTTAAAATCTTATCATTTTGGTATAAATTTACTATAACCTTAGAGGTGATAAGATGAATAGACATAAAGTTTTTATAATTTTGACGATAGTTTTAGTTATTGTTGGAGTTAAGTTTTATAAAAACAACTCCAACATAAATTCAAATAAGAGAAATACAGAAGGGACTGATATAGATATGAGTAATGTAAAAAATAAAAATGAAATTTACTTGGCCGGTGGCTGCTTTTGGGGAGTGGAAGGCTACTTTAAAAAGGTTCCAGGCGTTCTTGACACTTCCGTTGGATATGCAAATGGAAAAACCAAAGACACCACCTACAGAGAAGTAAAGGAAACCGACCACAGTGAAGCTGTTAAAATAATTTATGATGAAGACAGGGTTTCGCTACAAGAATTGTTAGAACATTATTTTAGAATAATTGATCCCACATCTGTAAACAAACAGGGAAATGACAGAGGAAGGCAATATAGAACTGGAATTTACTATACAAATCGAAACGATAAGCTTGTCATTGATGAAATTATAAGGCAAAAGCAAGAGCTTTTCGATGAAAAGATTGCAGTTGAAGTTGAACCACTAAACAATTTTGTCCTAGGAGAAGACTATCATCAAGACTATTTAGATAAAAATCCAGGAGGCTATTGCCATATTAATCTTGCACTGGCAGATGAACCGCTTGATACAAAGGGAAAAGTAATTGAGAAAGACCAAAGTGAATTAAAGAAAAAACTTACGGAAGAAGAGTACCGAGTAACTCAAGAAGATAAAACGGAAAGAGCCTTTACTTCTGAATATGACGACTTTTACGAAGAGGGAATTTATGTGGATGTAGTAAGTGGAGAGCCACTATTTTCTTCAAAGGACAAATATGATGCAGGCTGTGGATGGCCTTCATTTACAAAGCCAATCGACTCAAATATAAATTACAAAAGCGACAACTCTTTTAACATGAGCAGAGTTGAAGTTAGAAGTAAAAGCGGCGACTCACATCTTGGCCATGTGTTTAATGACGGTCCAAAGGACAAAGGCGGCGCAAGGTATTGTATAAATGGTGCGTCGCTTAGATTTATTCCGCTAAGCAAGATGGAAGAAGAGGGCTACGGCGACTATATTGATAAAGTAAAATGATTAATAAGGAGACGAAAGTCTTCTTTTTTTGTGGTAATTTTTTTATTTTTTATTTCTAATTGATAATGGGGTGTGAAAATTTTTTGAATTTTAATCGAAACTTGCTGCTTCAAAAAGTAAAAAACAAAGTTTGAATTTTAAAACTATTTTTATTATGAAAAATATTTTTGAATTATCTAAAAAGATTAGTCAAGAGAAGTTAACAAGAAACAAATAGCTAAATATAAAGCTTTACAACATGTTTAAGTGAAATAAAAATAATAATCTACATTTAAATGATAAGCGTTATCAAAATGGCTTGATTTCAATGTTTAAGCAAGGTTAACAAAAATATTATAAAAAAAATTTGCATTAAACAATAAATGGTGCTACAATTGTCGTTGAAATGATAATCAATATCACCCCAAATCCGATTGTCATTAAAAATCCTTGCCATTTGTAGCTAATGGATTTTACATATTAAAATTCATAAAGTAACTAACTTACCCCCTATAAGTTTGGTGCTATAAATGGCGAGGACAAATTTAGGAGAAAAAAATGAAAAATAGTTTTAAAATTCTTTTGGCATTTGCCATAGTTGGAATGTTTGCTTTTACAGGTTGTGAAAAGAGTGGAGACAAAGACAGCACCACTGCAGGTAATGTAACAACAGAAGAAAGCGCAGGACATGATCATGACCTCGATCATGATGATGAAGAGGGAGAAGTTTCTCTTTCTGACTGGGATGGCGAATGGAATAGTATAGCTACTTATGCTGATGATGAAAAAGTTCAAGGAGCATACAAGGAAGTAGCTGAAAGAGATAAGATTACTGAAGAAGAAGCAAAGCAAAACTTTGCAGAACATGTTAAGGTTGACTTTGGCGCAGTTAAGATTGGAGATGGAAAGATCACTTTCTATGACGCTCCAAATGGAAAAGAAATTGACAGTTCAAACTTTGAGTATGTTGACAAACATCCAATGGAACATGGTGGAAAGACTTACTACTGGTATGAATTCAAGTCAGATGGAAAGTATGAACATATTTTATTAATGCCTGTTCATGGTGAAGAGACCATGCCTCACTTCCACTTAAGAACAGGAAGCGACGTTGAAAGTATGTTAAGCATGGATGACTGGTATCCTACTTTCGTTAGTCCAGCAGTAACTCTTGACCAAGTTTATGAGGAGATAGCTGAATAAAAATTTTAGTTAAGGAGGTAGTATGAAAAAGAAAATAATTTCATTGTTTTTAATTTTACTGAGCCTTCTTACCTTTACTGGCTGTAAGACAAGTGGAAAGGATAAAGAAAAACCAATAGTCTACACTTCTTTTTATCCTGTATACAGCCTTGCAAAAGAGGTTTTTGGAGATACGGTGGATCTTAGAATCTTTATGCCACTAAGTCAAGATCCACATCTCTGGGAGCCATCTCCAAAAAAGATGAAAGAGCTTTCACAGGCGGACCTTTTAATTATTAATGGCGCAAACCTTGAAAAGTGGGCGGACAAAATACCACAGCTCTTACCAGATCTTGAAATATTAAATTTGGCGGGAGGAGTCAATCTTATTTCCTATAAGGGTGCCGCTGCCATAGGAGACTTTCAATATTTGGCAAAAGCTGACCTGACCAAGCAAGAGTATAAAATAGAATTTGGTCACACCCATGAAAAGAGCCTTAGGATGGCCTTTGTACCCTATGATGAAAATTTTTCGGAAAAGGAAATGATTAAAATAGGACGAAAGATTATGGAGTCAGAGGGCGAAGTGGTAGCTCAAGAGGATGTTATTAAGGTGGAAAAAAATAAGGTCTATGCCCTTGAGATGGGCCATGAGTCGGGAGAGATTTTCTTTAAACTTCCCAATGCGGGCAAGTGGTTAATCTACACCGACAGAGTTTCATCAGACATGTTGTCCTATGAGTTTTTTGACTCAAAGGAACAAAAGTTGACCTTTGAAACATTAAGAGATAAATCTACAACCTCTGAGGACAAGATAACTTACGATCCTCACACTTGGATGAGCATTAGAAATGCAAAGCGATTTGTAAATGATATGGAATATGTGGCAAGTAAAAAATTTCCAAAGTATCAAAAGGTATATAGAAAAAATGCATCCAAGTTAGTGCAAGAATTAACTACCTTAGATTATAAATATAGAGAACTTTTCGATAATGTGGAAAGAAAAGAGTTTATTGTAAGCCACTATGCATTTGCATATTTGGCAAAAGACTTCTCCCTAGCTCAGTATCCTCTACAAAGTTTAACCAGTATGGAAGCGCCAAGCATAAAAAAAATAGTAAGGGTAATAAACGAATCTAAAAACAAAGGCATTAAAACTATATTTTATGAATATGGAATGCCAACAAATGGTGCTGACATAATAGCGGAGGAGATAGGCGCAGATCTTAAGGGCCTAATATCCATGGAATATTTAAATAGGGATATGGAGAAAGTTGGAGACAGGTATATAGATTTTATGGAGTACAACTTGAAATCCATATATGAGTCTTTGAGGTGAGAAGATGAAAGCAATAGAAGTTAAAAATTTAGATTTTAGCTATGGCGAAAATAAAGTTTTAAATGACATTAACTTTACTGCTAATGTGGGAGATGTAATTGTTATCACAGGAGAAAACGGCTGTGGAAAGTCCACCCTTATAAAGGTGATGACTGGAGAGAACACTCCCGACAGAGGAGAAGTTAATATTTTAGAAGAACCCATAGATAATAAAATTATAAAAAAAATAGGATATGTACCCCAAAGTCAAGGAGATAACTTTATAGCATTTCCCCTGACATCAAAGGAGCTTGTAGTATTACAGGCCTATGATGAGTTTGGATTTATAAAGATACCAAGCAGAAAGCTTTATAAAAAGGTGGAGGAAATATTAAAGACTCTCGGACTTGAGGAATATATAAACACTCCCGTTTCAGAACTATCGGGAGGACTTAGACAGAGAGTGATGATTGCAAGAGCACTTATGAACGAGCCATCTATTTTGATTTTCGACGAGCCAACTGCTGGTGTTGACGAAGATTCAAAAAAATATTTGGCGGAAATTCTAAAGAAGCTCAACGACAAACATAATAGCACAATTATCCTTGTAACCCACGAATTAAGTTGGATTAAGGACAATATAAACACTCCTTATATATATAAAATAAGTCAAGGAGGGATATCATGTTAGCCTTTAAATTTATGCAGCGTACGTTGATTGTTTCAATGATGATATCAATAATGATACCTTTAATTGGGATTGTACTTGTAAATAGAAAGACTTCAATGATTGGAGATGCGCTATCCCACGTTTCCTTGGCGGGAGTTGCCGCTGGACTAATACTAAGCATCAATCCACTTATCGGAGGAGTAATAGCATGTATTATAGGTGCCTTTGGAATAGAAGGCATCAGAAAAAAGTTTCCGCACTATGGAGACATGGCAACAGGAATGATAACGGCTGTTGGACTTGGTATTGCGGCGGTGCTTTCCGACTTTGCGCCGGGAGGTAATAGCTTCGAAGCCTATTTATTTGGAAGTATCGTGTCCATATCAAAGATGGACCTAATACTTATTTCAATAACATTTTTATTGGTGGTGACTATGTCCATAATATTTTACGGTGGTTTATTAAACATCTGTATTAGTCCAAACCTTGCAAGGCTTGCAGGAGTGAATACAAAATTCATAAACGGACTCTTTACTTTTCTAGCCTCCATCACCGTAGCATTGTCATCAAAAGTAATAGGAGCTTTGATGGTTACTTCATTAATAGTGCTTCCAGTAGCAAACGCATTAATGGTTAGTAAAAGTTATAAAGAAACCTATATCTACACCATACTATTCGGAATGCTTCATACAATGTCGGGAGTTTTATTCTCCTACTACTTTGACGTAAAACCCGGAGGAGCCATAGTGGTGTTTGCAGGACTGGGACTTTCTATAACATTTATTATTACAAAATTAAGAGAAAGAGCATTAAAGAAAACGGAAGTAATATTAAGAGAACAACCTGAGAATTAATATAACCCTCATCCCAATGGATGGGGGTTATTGCTATAGTAAAAATATTATGTTATTCTAGACTATGAAGTGTTTACTTGGCACCCACTTAAAAAATCAAGATGTGATGGATATCTGTCTCGTCTTTTGGCGAGACTTTTTTATTTTAGATATCCTTGGTGTCATAAAACATAAATATTTTTTAAGGAGATGTTTTATGAACAAAAAATTTAATCAAAAATTCTTAGTTAGACAGGGAATCGTTGCGGCGCTTTATGCAGTGCTAACACTGGCATTCCCAAACCTTGCCTATGGACCATTACAGTTTAGGGCATCAGAAGCAATGACTCTGCTTGCATTCTTTAACCCAGAGTACATTTGGGGACTTACTCTTGGATGCTTTCTTGCAAATATCTTCAGTCCATATATACTGGATATAATTGTAGGAACATTTGCATCCTTCATTGCAGTTTACTTTATGAGTAAGTGCAAGAATATTTTTGTGGCGTCTATTATACCGGCCATAGCAAATATTTTAATCGGAGTACAAATCTATTTTGTAACAAAGGGAGAGGCGGCGTTCTTTTTAACAACAGGACAAATAATGCTTTCTGAGATAATTATTGTTACAATAATAGGAGTACCACTATTTAAACTACTTACAAAAAATAAAGAGTTCGTAAATATTCTAGACCTAGATAAGAGAGGACTCGTTTAAAGGAGAACAAAATGAAATGTATAGGAACCATCGGTAGATATTTCAATGGACCACTTTATAAATCTTCATATATAAAAGAAAGTTCACTAAACTTGGCGAAGAAATCTGATATTGTACTTTTTTCACTGCCAATAACGAAAGATGAAGCTATAATAGATGAATTACTTTTAAAACTTGACGGGATTTTTATTAGTGGAGATGAAGAAGTAAATCCATTTTTATTTGGACAAGATCCTATAGACAATAGAGGAAAGTTTGACCTATTACAAGATGATGTAGAACTTATCTACATTGAAAGGGCAATAAAAAATAATATTCCACTACTTGTTACAGGAAGGGGAGCGCTTTTATTAAATATCTACTTTGGTGGAAACCTATACCGAGATTTAGAAAAAGAATTAGGCACAGAAGTGTATCACAAAGGTGAAGAAGGAAGTACATTTCACTTTGTGGAATTAGAAAAATCATTTTTAAAAGATGTCTTTAAAGAAGAAAAAATCGTAGTGCCATCAAACCACAGACAGGGCATAAAAGTCCTGGGAAGTGGAATGAAAGTTACGGGAAGATCTTTAGATGGACTTGCAGAAGTTATAGAGCCTGATGGTAACGAAAAACTCCTAGGACTACAATTTAACTTGGAAGATATGGAAATGGCAGTCAAGATATTAAAAGAGTTTTTTAAAGGAGGCCATTATGAGTAAGATAATAGGAATACCTCTTTGGACACATTCAGATGTGGTCAGGCGACAAGAAACAAATAATAGTTTTGTGGAAAAACTAATATCGTTAAATGCCATTCCATTAATGTATCCTCAACAACCAGACGACAGGTCGGTGAATGAGTTTATAAATCGAATAGACGGACTTATCCTTACGGGAGGGGCGGATGTGTCCACAGTATTATATAAAGAAGAGATGTCTAATGCCCTACAAGAGACCCAGTACCATAGGGACCTTGTTGAAATGAAAATACTAAAAAAAGCAGTGGAAAAACAAATCCCAATCTTTGGAGTGTGTAGAGGACTACAGCTAATAAATGTATTCTTTGGAGGAACCCTTTATCAAGATATCTACTCACAGTTTGATAATCCGTTCCTACATTCAGATAAAAACGACAAGGGATATGAATACCATCATATGATTGAAACGGTGGAAGGAAGTATTTTAAGACGTGTCCTTGGAGAAAGGGATTATGTAAACTCCATTCACCACCAGGCCATTAAAGACCTGGGACAGGGACTAAAAGTTACTGCGAGAGCATCAGACAAGATGATTGAAGGCATAGAACATGAAAGCCTTCCAATATTTGCAACACAGTTTCATCCCGAACTTGATAAGTACAATGACAAGTATATAGATATATTTAAAGCATTTTTAGAAATGATAAAGTAGCCGATTGACGGCTACTTTTTTATTGACTCATTATGCTTTTTTGCATAGTCTTTTAAAATTTCATAAAATTTCTCGCCTATGCTTGAAAGTGTTACGTCCTCATGGACAATTGTACCAATAATAATCTCTTCATCTGCAGAAACGGGGATTGAAATAATATCCTGATCATGCAGGTACTCTGGGAAGATACCTGAAGAAAAGGTGTAGGCGTTTAGCCCCATCATAAAGTTTACCACGGCGGCTCTGTCTGACACATTTATGGATCTTTCCACTGGAAGGTTGCTAAAGACTTCTTCGCTATAGTAAAAGGCGTTATACATTCCCTGGTTAAATGAAATCTTTGGGTATTCCCTTAAGTCTTCTAGGTCAATTAATTCTTCCTTTGCCAGTGGATGTTCTTTATATACGAACACATGGGGTTTTGCCCTAACAAGTTCTTCAAAGATTAAGTTGTTTTCTGAAAGAATTTTTCTAATAACTGCCTCGTTGTACTTTGAAAGGTACAGTATTCCAATTTCCGAGTAAAGTGTCTTTACATTTTCGATAACTTCGTATGTAGTTGTTTCGCTAAGTGTAAAGTTGTAGTCATCTTCTTCATATTCCTTTACCAACTCCACAAAGGCATGGGATACGAAGGGATAATGTTGTGACGATGCACAAAAGGATTTAATCTGTTTTGTCTTCTTAATATATTTTTCTTCCAAAAGGTCTGCTTGGGTTATAACCTGTCTTGCATAGCCTAAAAACTCCATCCCCTTGTGGGACAGAGTCACTCCTCTATTTGTCCTTATAAAGACTGTAAAGCCCAGTTCTTCCTCTAGCTCTTTGATTGAGTTTGAAAGACTCGGCTGTGATACATATAAATATTTTGCAGCTTCATTAATTGAACCCTTTTCTGCTACAATAATAATATAGCGTAATTGTTGTAATGTCATTTTATTCTCCTTTGTAAATATCATACCACAATTTAGGGGTATAATATAAGCAGGGGGATGATCATGGTTGATAATAAAATTTTAAGATTCTTCAAAGTAATATTACTGGTGCTGATTGCTTCATACATTATTTATCAAGTGTATGGGCTATATAGCAAATCATTTAAAAGTGTGTTTATTCATGTGCTTTTAATTGTTTTCTTGCTTTATGTTTTTTACATGATAATTGTAGGACTATATAGGTATATTAAAGATAATAAAATAAAAAAATAAGACGGTTGCCCGTCTTATTCAAAGGAAGTTGTTATGAAAAAAGTCATCTCTCAATTATTATAGTAGTACAACTTGCTTAAAAATTTCTTAAAAGGAGAAAAGAATGGAAAAAGAGAAAAACAAAAAGAAGACGAATAGGCTTCCCATAGCCATTGGTCTTGGAGTGGTGTTTGCACTAATTTATTTTTATGTGGTGCTTCCACCGATAAACCTATACTCTGCAGAGTTTTATGTGTCACTTACAATTGTTGTGGCAGTGACATCAATACTGGTGGTGCTGTTACATACTAGAACATTTAAAAATTTCTTGCAGACGGGAAAAGTATTTATTGGAATATTAGTTCTTGCATGGGGAGTTTTTATTTGCATGAACATAATATCCCTTCCAATATTTCACGCAAAGGCCTATTCAAACCTGCTTGGTATTAAGGAAGGCGTGTTTAAAGAAGATGTAACTCAAGTGGACTTTAATAGAATTCCAGTGGTAGACAGGGACACTGCAGCAAAACTTGGTTCAAGAAAGATGGGAGAGATGGGAGAACTTGTTTCACAGTACAATATCGACTCCTCCTATAGCCAGGTTACAGTTGACGGAAAGCCAGTTAGAAACACGCCGCTTGTGTATTCCGATTTAATAAAGTGGTTTCAAAATAAGAAAAGTGGAATACCATACTTCATCTCAGTTGATATGACAGAACAAGATGTTAAGATGGTTAAACCGGAAACGCCAATTAAATATTCCTTCTCAGACAAGTTTGGAAGAAATATTCACAGACTAATAAGATTTAAATATCCAACTGCGATTATTGACGAAATAAACTTCGAAGTGGACGACAACAACAAACCATATTGGGTTGCATCAACAGTAAAGCCAACCATTGGACTTGCTGGAGGCTTTGACTCAAATTCAGTTATAGTAGTTGACGCTTCAACGGGAGAAGCCAATAGATATGATGTGGGAAATGTACCAGAGTGGGTGGACAGAGTGTACTCTGCAAACCTAATTATGAGACAGCTGAAATGGAACGGTGCATTAAAGAGAGGTTTCATCAACCAATATATTGGACAAAAGGGAGTTAACCAACCAACAGACGGATACAACTACCTTTCAATAGATAACGACATCTATATGTACACAGGAATCACATCCGTATTACAAGACGAATCAAACATAGGCTTTGCACTTATTAATTTAAGAACAAAGGAAGCAAAGTTCTATCCAGTATCATCAGCAGACGAAAAGTCCGCAATGGAATCGGCGGAAGGTGCAGTACAGGAAAAGGGATATAAGGCCACATTCCCAATTCTTATAAACCTATACAACAGACCGACCTACTTCCTTTCATTAAAGGACAACGCAGGACTAATTAAGACCTTTGCATTTATAGATGCACAGAACTACCAAACCGTAGCGACTGGAGCAACGGTACAACAAGCCCTTAACGCATACGACAGCACTTCAATCTCAAAAGAGACACCGACAGAAGAGCTTGACGAAAAGACCATTACAATTTCAGAAATAATTCCAGTAACAATAGATGGAAATACAAATTACTTTATTAGAAATAAAGGAGATGACGTGGTCTATGTTGCACCAATTTCAGCAAGTAACAAATTACCGTTCATGAAAGAGGGCGACGTGATTAAGATAAAGGGAGAAGACTTGGGAAAACAGTTTAATATAGCAAATATTGAAGAATAATTTATGAAAGAAGGCAGAGATGTCTTCTTTTTAAGTACATTAAATTTAATCAGACGATGTTTATTATTTTAAACAACAAATGATATACTGAAGTTGAAACTTTAAACTTAACTAGGAGAACAAATTGAAAAAAATTTTAATCATAGAGGACAATAAAGAAATTGCAATGCAGATAAAAAGATTTCTTTTAAAAAATCAATATGAAGTTGATCTTGCGAATTCATATTTTGATGCCCTTAATAAAATTAATATTAAGTATGATGCTTGTTTGTTGGATATTAATTTGCCAGACAGAGACGGACATCATTTAATAGATGAACTTAAAAACAAAGATATTCGAATCATAATTACTACAGTTAAAAGCGATGAGAACTTTATTATAGATTCTCTCGATAATGGGGCAGATGATTATTTAATTAAACCATTTTCACTTGCCATATTGCGGGCAAGAATTGATGCGGTTTTAAGGACAATACCCCTAAGTCAATACAAAATAATTACTTACAAGGATATAAAAATAGATTTAAATCAGTCAAAAGTTTATTTTAAATCTAAACTTATAGAATTAACTCCACTTGAATACGAAATGTTATTATTATTTATCAAAAATCCTCACCGAGTTTATACAAGAGGCCAGCTGTTAGAAATGTTTTGGGAAGATAGGGATAAGTTCGTAAATGATAATACTCTCACATCAACTATTAAGAGAATCAGAGAAAAGCTTGATAGAGAAGTTATCGCTACTGTTAGAGGAATTGGTTATAGGATGGATTGAGATGCTATATGTATTTTGGATAATAAGTCTGGGACTTCTTTATTATTTTTTAGAAAAAAGAAAGAAAAATAGAATAAATGAACTTATAGATCTGATAGAAAATATGAAAAATCAAAATTATAAAATTCCTATGAAGCAAGATGATTTTTCGATTTTGGAAGATAGGATATATAAACTCTTTATAGAATTGGTTGAAGAGAGGGAAAGGACTGAAAATAATTCTAAAAGTCAGATAGAGTATTTGGAAGACATTGCGCATCAAATAAAGACACCGATTACCAGTATGCTTTTTTCTATTGAGAACATGGAATCTGAGGGTTATCAAAGTGAAGAGGTTACAGTTTTAAAAAGACAAATTTTAAGATTAAACTCTCTTTCCGATATACTACTAAAACTTTCGAATTTAGATGCAAATAAAAATATGATGAAAAAAGAGTCTGTGAACTTGAATGAAGTTTTGATGTATGCACTTGATACTCTAAATATAGAAAGCAGTATTGATGTAGTAGTGGATGACAGTTTAAAAGAAAAATATATTGAAGGAGATTTTTACTGGATCTGTGAAGCTATAATAAATATTTTGAAAAATGCATCAAATAGACCAACTTGTGACAAGATTATTATAAATTCATATAAAAACCCTCTCTACACTTCGATTACAATTGAAGATAATGGAGGAGGAATAGAAAAAGAAAATATGAAAAAAATATTTAAACGCTTTTATAAAACTCCAGACTCAAATGGTTTTGGAATTGGTCTTGCTATGGCGAAGACAATTGTCGAAAAAAACAACGGAGAAATTTCTGTTTCAAATATTGATGCTGGAGCAAGATTTGAAATTAAATTTTACAATGTCACCTAAAAATCACTTTACTTTTATATACTTACCTTAAATTAGGGAGGAAAGTATGGAAATTTTAAAAGTAGAAAATTTAAGAAAAGAATATGGCGAAGGGAATAATAAAGTTATTGCCCTTGATGGAATTAATCTTGAAATTGAAAGAGGTGACCTGGTTGCAATAGTTGGACCAAGCGGATCTGGAAAGTCAACACTTTTACATATCATTGGAGGAGTTGATAACCCAAATGATGGAAAAGTTTATATAGATGGTAATGACATTTCAAATTATTCTTCAAAGGAATTAGCGTATTTCAGAAGGCGAAAGGTTGGATTAATCTATCAGTTCTATAACTTAATTCCAAATTTAACCGTTAGGCATAATATAGAACTTCCGCTTAAATTGGATAAAAAGAAAATTGAGACAGAATTATTTGATGACATTGTAAAAAAACTAGGTATTGAGGACAAATTAGACTCTTTTCCAAGTGAACTATCGGGAGGACAACAACAGAGAGTTGCCATTGCAAGGAGTTTGATTTATAGACCTTCAATTATTCTTGCAGATGAGCCAACGGGAAATTTGGATAGAAAAAACTCTAAGGAGATAATTGAAATTTTCAAATACTTTAACAGAACCTTAAAGCAAACCATCATACTTATAACTCATGACGAAGAAATAGCTTTACAAACAAAACGTATTATTACAATAGTCGATGGAAAAATTGTAGGAGATGAAAGAAATGAATAAGAAGAATTTTCCTATCTTTATTTCCTTATTTATTGTAAGTCTGTTTTTCACTGTAATTTTTTATTACGGATATAGAAGTATGAGGGCTAACTATGGTTATTACATGGCTTCAAGCTTTTATCATGGGGAGATTAAAGAAGAACTTTCAAATGAAGATGTTGAAAAGTTAAAGTCCGTTGAAGATATAGATTTGGTCGGAAAAATGTCTCTTAAACCTGACAATGGAAAGCTTGCTAACGATTTAGTCGTTATCAACTACCAAGACGAAGCAATCAATAAGATGAGGGAGTATTCAAGACTTATTGATGGTAGATTTGCTACAAAGGAAGACGAAATTGTACTATCTGAAAGCCTCGTAGAGAAAAATAAACTTAAAATAGGCGACAAGGTAGAACTTGATTTAGGCAAAAGGTTTTTAGATGGCGAAGAGATAGGTCCCACAAGTGCAAATACTGACAGGGAAAAATTTGAGATTAAAGGCTCCAAAAACTTTACTTTAGTCGGTGTTTATGGAGATGTCTACAACAAGTACAGTAAACTAAGTTTTGCTCTAGGTCTACAAGATAAAATGCCTACATTTAGAACATTTATAAAGTTTAATTCTTTCGAAGAAGCTTACAAAAATAGAGATAAGATACAAAATGAAATAAATAAGATACTTGGTAAAGATGTTCATTTAGAATTTTCTGAAGGTCTTATAAACTATTATGGAGTGGAAAACGAACCCTTACAAAATATAATGAGCCAGGCTGTTCTTGTTCTATCAGTTCTTGGATGTATAGTGCTCTTTGTGTTTTTTATAAAAAACATCTTTTGGGTTTGGGGGCTTAGGAAGATTAGAGAGCTTTCCATTTACAAGTCTATAGGATCTACCAATGGACAAGTTTTTCTGTTACTTCTAAAGGAAGGACTTATTACAACTGCAATTCCAATACTCTTAGGACATATTGCAGGATTTTTCTTTATATATTGTTTGTATAAAAACATAACAATAGGCGAAGGAGTAAGTGCCTTTGAAGTTATAAAATTTAATCCATTATTAAGTTTAGCAATACTTTTGGTCTCTTTTACAATTGTGGCAATAGCTATTAAATCCCCTGCGAAAAAGATTTCTAAAATAAATATTATAGACGGCATAAGAGGAAATATAGATTTTTCAAAATCAAAGAAGAAAAGAGCCAAAGATTTTTGGAAGGAATTAAAACTCAACAACTTGGCATCAATAAAATCACAACGATATATTTCTGCAATAGGGATAATTATAATTTCGGTTTTTATAATCATCATAGGCATCTCAACATACTACAGAGATTTTTCGCATTACGATGCTGGCTATAATTTTTCTGTGGACTATTTTAGTGAAAAGAATCAAGTCCCAAAAATATTAAAAGAAATTGTAGATAAAATTCCTAACGAGAAGTCTTATATTTCAAAAGATAAATATGTTCGAGTGAAAAACACTAACGAATTCTCAAAGGAAGCAAAGGCGGCAGGTTTAGACGAGGAAGCGAAAAAGAATATAGAAAAATATAAGAAAGAGGGTATGGATGGATTTATCATCGCCTTGGAAGAAAAAGACTTAAAAGAACTTGGAGGAAAGAAGGGTGAATTTGTCCTATACAATACAATTCAAGAAGATTCTTCTATTCCAATAGCTAAGGCAAAGAGAATTCCATATTTTGAAAATCCGCAGAGTTTAGATATTGTCTATGCAAATGATTATAATAAGACAATTGAAATTTCAAATACTATAACAGATTTGGAAAAATATAAGTCGAGAACAATGCCTTTTGATGTAAAAATTTATACAGATTTTGACACTTATTTTAAACTTATGGAAGAAGCAGGTGATGAGAAATATACAAACTATGCCTATACTTTAAACATGAAGGTAAAAGATTCTGATACCAAAGATGTAAAAGAATATGTAGAGGCCATGATTAGAAGTAAAATCTCACCAGAAGATCGCTTTAATATCACAACAGGTGAAGAAATCGAAAAAAATAAATATAAGGACGTGAAAAATTTAATAAAAATTGTAATAGGAATTGCATCAATCATCTTTGTACTAAATATCACCAATGGTTACTTATCCATTAATTTAAGTCTAATGAGCAGAAAAAAAGAAATCGGGAGTCTTTACTCTTGTGGAATGGATGTAGATGAGTTAAAGAACATATATCAAAAGGAATTTATTGGAGAACAGGTAAAATCCTTTATAATTTCTATTATGGTGAGCTTAGGAGTTATGTTTGTAATATCATTAATCGCTTCTGATTTAAGAATGAGTACTTTAATAAAATATTATGACTACAAAAGCTTTCTAGGATTTTCATTAGTCGTCTATGGTATTAACTTAATCATCTATCATTTATCCTTGAAGAGGATATTAGACAGACCGACTATTGATTTGATAAGGACAATTTAGAATAAGTGAAATAGCCCGTGCAAAGGGCTATTTTTAGTATAAAAGATAATGGTATACTATTAGTAGCTATAGAAAAGGAGACTAAGTAAGTGAAAAATATATTAATCATAGAGGATGATAAACATCTTAATAAGGGATTATCTATAGCATTAGAAAAAAACTATGGAGTAATTTCTACATTTTCTATAAGCGAGTCAAAAAAACATATTAATGATTCAGATCTAATTTTACTTGATATGAATCTTCCCGATGGAGATGGACTTGAAATAATAAAATATACGAGGGAAATTTCAACAATACCTATAATAGTTATTTCTGCTATAGATTTAGAAGCCTATATAATTTCAGCCATAAATCTAGGGGCAGATGACTATTTAACCAAGCCTTTTTCTTTAGGAATTTTAGAAGCAAAGATAAAGAGGGCATTTGAAAAAATCAACTCTGATGATTTAACTATTTATAAAAAAGCTGGTATTGATTTCAATTTTAGTGAGAACAAGTTTTCAGTTGATGGTGTTAATTTTGAGTTGACGAGAACAGAAATTAAAATTTTATATGTATTGATAAAAAACAAAGGGCAGGTTTTAACAAAAGAAACACTATTTGATTTTGTTTGGGGAATAGATGATGAATTTATAGATAACAACACTCTTAGTGTCAACATTTCTAGAATAAGAAACAAATTAAAACCCTATGACCCAATAGAAACAGTCTTTGGAGTTGGATATAAATGGAATTTTTAATAGGTCTTTTAGCTCTTATAATTGGAATTATTTTATATAAATATATTGTCTTGAGAAGTGAAATGAGTGAACTTTCAGCTTATATTGATAAGGCTTTGGATGGAAATTTAGAAATTACAGAATTTGATGAAAAGGAATTATCTAAAATAAAATCAAAACTCATTAAATTCTTATATGCCAGCCAAGTAAAAGAAGCAAAAATAAATATAGAAAAAAATAAAACAAAGGACTTAATAGCGGATATATCACACCAAACCAAGACGCCTATTACCAATCTTTCTTTATACATCAGTCTTTTAGAAGATAATCCTAAAGATGAGTATATTGAAATTATAAAGTATGAGCTTAATAAACTAGAATTTTTAATTCAAAACCTAGTAAAATCTTCTAGGCTAGAATCCGATATTATTTCCTTACAAAAACAGCAAGCAAATTTAAAAGAGCTAGTAGAAGATGTTTTGAGAGAATTTAAAGTTACATTAGATGAAAAAGATGTAAGCATTAATTTAAAAGACGAAGACTTAATTTTCAATTTGGACGAAAGATGGCTTAAAGAAGCTGTCCACAATCTTGTAGACAATGCTATAAAATACTCGCCAAATGGTTCTACTATTAATATTTCAGTTTATAAATCTTACCTAAACTATAATTTAGACATAGAAAATGAGTGCAAAGACTTGTCAGAAGAAACTTTGCCAAAGATATTTGAAAGATTTTATAGAGGTGCAAATTCTGTTTCAAAGGACGGTTTGGGTTTAGGCCTTTTTATAGCCAGAGAAATTATAGAAAAGCATGGCGGAAATATAAGAGCGTCTTTGGATAATAACAGAATAAAATTTTCAGTAGACTTCCCTTTGTGAGAAGTCTTTTTTCTTACAAAACTGTAAGAAGTCTTGTAAGTACTTTGTAAGATATGAATGTTATATTAAATGTAAAGAGGTGATAGATATGTTAAAAGTAGAAAATTTAAAAAGATATTATAAAACAAATGATGTGGAAGTAAGAGCTCTTGATGGAGTATCTTTCGATGTGGAAAAAGGAGAATTTATTTCTATAATAGGAGCAAGCGGATCTGGTAAATCAACTTTATTACATTTGTTAGGTGGACTTGATTATCCTACAAGCGGGAAAGTTTTAATTGATGATACCGACATTTATGCATTGAAAGATGATGAGAGAACAATTTTTAGGAGAAGAAACATCGGTTTTGTTTTTCAAGCATATAATCTTTTGCCCATGCTAAATGTATATGAGAATATAATTATTCCCTTTGGTCTAGATGGGGACAAGGTAGATAAAAAATATGTTGATTCTGTAATAGATATTCTTGAGATAAGTGATCAAAAATATAAAATGCCAAACGAATTATCTGGTGGACAACAACAAAGAGTTGCTATAGCAAGAGCCTTGGTTACTAAACCCTCTTTAATTCTAGCTGATGAACCCACAGGTAATTTGGATTCAAAATCATCTTCACAAGTTGTTTACTTACTAAAAAAGATTAATAAAGAGCTTGGAAATACTATTCTTATGATTACTCACGATGATGCCGTCGCTCAAGCTGCAGAAAAAACTTTGAGGATAGAAGATGGAAAGCTGGTGGGAAAAAATGAAAGTCAAAAATAAAGCTTATATAAGGCGTCTTGCAAAAAGTATTTTAAATGCGAATAAAAGTAGGAGAAATATTCTCTTATTAGCAATTGCTTTGACTTCTATACTATTTACAAGTCTATTTTCTGTAGCCTTAGGTTTAGGAAAGAGCATGGAAACCCAAACGATGAAAACTATTGGAACAATCAGCCATGGCTCTTTTAAAGAACTTTCTGACAAAGACATAAGTATTTTATCAAAGGATAAAGACATAAAGGAATTTTCAATAAGAGAGAAAGTTGGTATTCTTGATGATGAAAAAATAAGCGCAGAACTATCCTATATAGATAACAATGGATTTGAATGGTCGCTAATAGAAAAAGTTAAAGGGAAATTTCCTGAAAAAGAAAACGACGTATTTATAGATTTAGCAACTGCAAAAAAGTTAGGTTATAAAGGAGAAATTGGAGAAGAGATAGAAGTTCCTTTCACTATAGAAAAACCTTACACAGGAGAAATTATCAAAAAAATAAGTGAGAAATTTATTATATCGGGGACTTTTCAAAATCCTATTGACTCCAACGTTGGTGTAGGACAAATTTATTTATCAAAAGCTTATGTAGATAAATTATCCCTTCCAGAAAATAATAAAGATTTGGAAGTAATGCTAAAGAATTCCTTTATGATAAGGGATAAACTTTTAAAAATTGCAGAGAGAAATGGTTATAAAGTGGTAGATGACCCTGGAAATCTATCCGACAAAGAAATAAGAATTGGTGTTAACTTTGCATATCTTTTATCTGGTGATTCTAGTTTTGATTTTAAAACATTTCTACCCTTCTTAGCCTTTTTGATTTTAGTAATTGTAGCGGGATACTTAATAATAAATAATATTTTTAAGATATCCGTAAATGAAGATATTAAACTTCTAGGACTTTTAAAAACAATTGGAATGACAAAGCCACAAATCAAAAGGCTTATTCATCTAGAGTCTTTAGCAGTCGCACTTCCTTCAATAATAGTTGGAGATATAGTCGGAATTTCTATTGGAAAAATCATTTTAAATAAAATATTTGCAAGTAATGAGATGCTAACGAATGTAAAATTATCGCCTGCAATAATAATCTTAATTATTTTATTTTCCACAGCCTTTACTTTGCTTACAGTATTTCTATCGGTGATGAGACCTGCAAGGTATGCGGCAAAAGTTTCTCCAATAGATGCCAGCAGATACAATGAAACCACGATAAAAAAGAAGTATAAAAGCGAGGACATTTCTCTAGGCAAGCTTGCTAGAAGACAAGTATTTTCCAATAAATTTAGATTTATATCGATAGTTCTTTCCATTAGCCTTTCTGCTGTTATTTTAAATAGCGTTTTAACTTATACTGGTAATATTGATCTAGAAAAGGGAATTTCTGATGTAATTGTAACAGACTATAATATAGCAAGCCCAAAATATTTTAGGTATATGTACTCAGGAAGTGAGGACGGTATAAAGGATAATTTCATTGATCAAATAGAAAATCAAAAGGGATTTAAAGCTGGGGGAGCATTATACTATTATGGTTATGAGTACTATTATCCAGATATTAAAATAGAAGATAAAAAAATTGCTCCAATTCTATTTGGTATAGATGAGTTTCTAATAAACAAACAAAAATTTATAGAAGGAGAATTTAATAAAGATAAATGGAATAACGGATCGTATGCCATTGTAGGTGAAGATAGTGATAAGAAATCTTCATTTAAAGCAGGCGATAAAATAAAAATCAATGTAAAAAACAGGGTCAAAGAAGTCCAAGTTATGGGCAAGATTGAATATAATTTTTCAAATGGTCTTAGATATTTCCCTGTAATTAAGGAAGATATAAACGACGAATCTAGTCCTACTTTAGGCTTGGAATACATTTATATGAAGCCGAATGAGTATAAAGAGCTCACAGGCGATAAGAGTATAATGTCCTATGGATTTGATGTAGAAGATAGCAAAAAGGAAAATTTTGATAAGTTATTAAAATCTTTTGAAAATGAACCAGGATTTTCCTACGATTCAAGGGATCTTCAGATAAAGTCTTTTAAAGATTTCAAAAATCTTATAGAATTTGTGGGTTATAGTTTATCTATAGTATTATTCTTAATATCTGTGCTTAACTTTATTAATGTTATTGCTACTGAAATTTTGAGAAATATGGTGAACTTATCAATTCTTGAAGCAATTGGAATGACAACGAAAAATATTAAAAAATATTTGGTGAAAAAGAATTTGATCTATTCTTTATGTGGCTTAGTATTTTCCTTCATCATTATGCTTCTTGTAGATAAATACATCTTGATAGGTTTTATGGAACAAACTAAGTGGACTTCCTATAAATTTGTAATCATGCCACTTATACTTGTAAACTTTGTAAATATAATTATTGGGATATTATTTACAAGTAGATTCTATGAAAAGCACAGTCAAAACAGTCTTGTAGATAGAATAAGAAGTTTAGAATAATATATGAAATTCAACTTTAAAAGGCGATGAAGAAATCCATCGCCTTAAATTATTCTATTTCATTTAACAACTGGAACACTTTCTTTTTCAAAACAGGATGCACCAAGAATGGCTCGATTTCATTGAGTGGTTCCAATACAAATTTTCTTTCTTCTATATATGGATGTGGCACTTTTAGCCTATCGTTATAGATTATTTCGTCGTCAATGAAAAGTATATCTATATCTATAGTTCTTGGTCCCCACTTTTCGTGACGCTCTCTACCTAGTTCCAGTTCTATCTTTTGTGTTATATCTAAAAAATCTATTGGTTCTTCGAAGGACTCTACTACTACAACCTTGTTTAAAAAGTCATCTTGGTCTGTCTTTCCCCATGCCTTTGTTACATAGTCGCTGGACTGTCTTATTATTTCAAAATGTTTTGACAGTTCTTCTATGGCTCTATTCATATAATTTTCTTTGTCGCCAATGTTTGAGCCAAGGGACAGATAGTACCTTCTCTTTGTTCTCGATATTTCAACTGAAACTGTATCAAGGGGAAGATGCACCGGTGCCCAAGGTTTTTTTAATTCCAGGTCAACTCTTTCAACCATTTTATATTTATGGAAGATAAACTCCACAAGTTTTAAACATGCCTCTTCAATAAGGTCATAGGACTCTCTTCTAAACTCTTCTGTTAGTTCCTCTGCCAAGACTCCATAGTGGATTGAAGCTTCTAGGTCATTTTCTCTAGCAGCTCTTGTCATGTTATAGTATATGTTTAAATCTAGCACAAATTTTTGTCCAAGATTTTTTTCTTCTTCAAAAACACCATGCTTACCAAAAATTGTTAAATCTTTTATTCTGAGTGTATCCATAACTCTCCTTTAGTAGGTAATCCTGTGATTTTTCTTCTCTTCAGACCAATAGCAAATATCATAAGCGGGGCATCTAAAGCAGATTCGTGAAAGTTTGTCCGCCTTGTAAAAAATTTCATTAAAGGGGGTGCTCTCTTGTTTTTCTCTATGCTTTTTGATGCAGTCCAAAATCATTTCTCTTTCTTCTTCGTTAAAGGAAGTAAGTGGAAGTAGTTTTTCTGCAATCTCGGTGGAGGCCTTGTCGTGGTCCGTTCCATCGCGGTACTGCATAACCCTTCCAATGTCATGAAGAAGGGCGGTTGTATAAATTAAGTCCTTTGATATATCCAGTCCCTCTTCCAAAACCATAATGTAACAGATCCTCGCCACGTCTAAAAAATGAACAAGGTCATGTTTACAAAAGGGTCTTTCTCTTTCAAACTCCTCCAAGTCGTTTAAAAGTTTTACATACTCCTCATTAAACATTATGATATTTGTATTTTCCATATTACATCTCAATCAATCTGTAAGCTTCGTTTCTAAGGTCTAAATTAGTTTCCATTTCCCCAAGGGCTACTGAAGTTACTGTGTATGAGCCAGGCTTTTTAACACCACGCATTGTCATACACATATGTTCAGCCTCAACAACAACTAGAACTCCCTTTGCTCCTAGGTAGTCCATCATCGCCTCAGCCACTTGAAGATTTAATCTCTCTTGAAGTTGTGGTCTCTTTGCATAGGTTTCAACTGTTCTTGCAAGTTTTGAAAGGCCTGCAACTCTTCCATTTGGTACATAGGCAATATGAGCCTTGCCATGTACTGGTAAAAAGTGATGTTCACACATTGAGAAGAACTCAATGTCCTTAACCACTACAATATTGTCGTCCACATGTTCAAAGGTTTTAGATAGATGCTCCTTAGCGTCTTTGCCTAAACCTGAAAATATTTCTTCATACATTCTTGCCACCCTTTGAGGGGTTTCAAGAAGTCCTTCTCTATTTGGGTCTTCTCCCACAGCTTCAATTATCATCGATACTGCTTGTTCAATTTTCTTTTTATCCATTCTAAATCTCTCTTTCTAGTTTCTACAAATAAAATTAACCAGTACCAATAGGTACCGGTCTTCCGCAAGTATGATAATAATATTAGCGGAAGCGATAAGACACCGCAATTTAAAATTTTCGTTAAAGGGCAACTCCCTATCCCTTTACACTTAACGCGTCTTACCTACTCTATTCTGTATTCAATTATACCATACAAACGGGGTATGGTATTGTCATTATTATAATACCCGTAAAATAAAATTTTTAACAGGAGTTAAATCTAGTAAAAATAAATGTTATCGATTTATTAATCAGGGTATATATTTTATATAAAATTATAATTTACATAAAAATTCAAGGAGGATGTTATGGAGAGTGTAAAGACTTCAAAAAAAGGCTTCACAGTTAAACTAATCGTTGTAATTGCTTTTTTAGCAATACTCTATCTGTTTAGAAATACAACATGGGTTCAATTGACATCCATAGGTGCCTTTGGTTCTTACTTAATCTACGATGAACTTGCATCACATGGTGCTAAGGAATTGGCTTTACGTGTCATAATTTTATTTTTAGTACTTGAAGCCATTACAATTTCAATTTTTATGAGTTAATTAAAATTGATTTTAAATTAAGCTCCCGATATTTGGGGGCTTAATTTAATTGCATTTTACATTTTACTAAATTTGATGTATCTTTATCATAGAGTTCCCAAGGGAGGTATAAAGATGGAAAGAATATTTAAATATAGAGATAAAGTTATTAAATCCGGTGGCAAGACTATTTTATGTGGAATTGTAAATGTGACTCCGGATTCTTTTTCCGATGGCGGCAAGTGGTTTGACACTGAAAAAGCTATTGAACATGGCCTTGAACTTGTAAAGCAAGGTGCTACCATGCTTGATATTGGTGGTGAGTCCACAAGGCCCGGTGCTACCAAGGTCGAAGTGCAAGACGAAATTGACAGGGTCGTTCCTGTAATAAAAGGACTTAAGGAACGTACTGATGTATTAATTTCCATTGACACATGGAAGAGTGAAGTTGCAAAAGCTGCCATTGATGCAGGTGTTGATATTATAAATGATATTACTGGAATGCTTGGAGACCCTAACATGGGTCGTGTTGTTGGAGACTCTGACGTTGGAGTTGTTGCAATGTTTAATCCAGTTATTCTTAGGCCAGAGCACAAGTCATCAAAGGCCTTTATGAAGTTTGGTGGAGACGGTGTGTTTACAAAAGAGGAAGAAGAAAGTGCAATGAGTGATTCAATAGTTGACTCATGCAAGATGTACTTTGAAAAGACTTTAGAAGTTGCAAAGAAAAATAATATTTCTAAAGAGAGAATCATGCTTGATCCAGGAATTGGCTTTGGACTTACAAAGAGAGAAAATCTTGAGCTAATTAAAAACTTTAAATTCATTCACGACTGGAATATGTTTGCGTTTATCGGTGTATCAAGAAAGAGATTTATTGTAAATATACTTGAAGAGGGTGGATTTAATGTGGACTCAAGCACTGACGAAGGCTTTATAAATAGGGACGACGGTTCAGCAGCGCTAACATCCATCGCAGCGGTTATGGGGGCAGAGGCACTTAGGGTACATGTTATTCCAAGACATAAAATTGCAGCGGATATTGCAGACGCCGTAAGGATGGCGGAAGAAACTGAAGATATAAATTTTGATGCATATAAAAAATAAATTCCATGGGTGACCATGGTCTTTTTTTATGCCCCACAAGTAGAAATATGTTAAAATATATCTGGAAGGGGAGGGCGTATGAAGGTTAAAAAGAAAGATTTAGCAAATTTAGAAAAAAAATCTACAAGAAAAGAATACATAAATATGGCAATAGGAGTTATTTTAATTGCCCTTGGTATTCATCTGTTTTTGGCTCCAACTAAACTTACCCTAGGTGGTGGAGCGGGGCTTGCAATAGTACTTAATTCGGTATTTCCTATATCCACAGGGGCATGGCTTGTAATTATAAATGTTGTTTTATTTATAATTGGCTTTATCTTCCTTGGTCCTTCCTTTGGTAAGCGTACCATAGTGGCATCCTTAGGTCTATCGGTTATGGTATGGATACTTGATATAGTATTTCCAATTAAAGAACCGATTGTTGATAATCTATTTATCCAACTGGTGGCATGTGTGCTTATGTATGGACGAGGGGTTGCCATGGTTTTAAATTGCTATGGCTCCACAGGAGGCTCCGATATATTTGCAAAGATTTTAAACAAATACTTTGGACTGGACCTCGGTAAGGGATGTTTAATAGTTGACTTTTCTATAACGCTACTGGCATGGTACCAATTTGGTACAGAGATTGCACTTTATTCGCTAGTAGGAGTTGTGCTAAATGGAACTGTTATCGACAACACCATAAACGGACTTAACACATCTAAATTATGTTTTATAAATACATCGAAGACGAAAGAGGTATGTGAATTTCTTACGGACAACTTAACTCGTTCCGCTAATGTGTACAAGGCCATTGGCGCTTACACTGGAGTGGAGAAAGACGTTATTCAAACTGTTGTATCAAATAGAGATTACATTGTACTAAAAAGATATATAAGGGATATTGATCCACTGGCCTTTATTGTAACTGCATCTGCATCAGAGACATTGGGCTGGAGATGGAGAAGTATTGTAAGATAGACGGAAGTGAAAACTTCCGTTTTTTTATGAAGTAAGATTATTATAGACTATCTATGCTATAATTAAATAGTTGAGGTGGTAAGATGATTGTTGTTGAAAATAATAATGTAAATCCTGCATATAACCACGCACTGGAAGAATATTTTTTTGATAATTATGATGATGACATCTTCATCATATGGAGAAATAGACCCACTGTGCTGTTGGGAAGGAATCAAAATATATATAAAGAAGTAAACTTAGACTATTGTATTGCAAATGGAATTGATGTAGTGAGAAGGCCTTCAGGTGGAGGTACAATCTACTGCGACCTAGACATTATACAATATAGTTTTATTACAAAGGAGAGAGAGGGAGACTCTTTCAGATACTTTACTAAGCCAATTATAGACACATTGGCGAAGTTTGGAATAAATGGTGAGTTTACAGGAAGAAACGACCTTGTTATTGACGGCAAGAAATTTTCTGGAAACGCCCAATACCACAATAAGGGAAAAGTACTACACCATGGATCCATCCTTTATGGTGGCAATGTTGAAGTTATGAAGCACTGCCTAAGACCAAATCCATTAAAATTTGTGGGCAAAAATGTTTCTTCAATTGCAAGTAGAGTTGGATTTTTAAAAGAGTTACTAAATATATCCGTAACTGAATTTATGGACGAAATTTCAAAGACTGTTATGGAAGACTTTGACATTACAGAATTTATAAAAATCGACGAAGACATTGATAGAGAGATTAGAAAAATAGTTGACGCTAAGTATGGCTGTGACCACTGGAACTATGGCAAGAACCCAAAAGCGAATATAAAA
The DNA here is from genome assembly GCF_037890055.1 of Lagierella sp. ICN-221743. Taxonomy (NCBI): domain Bacteria; kingdom Bacillati; phylum Bacillota; class Tissierellia; order Tissierellales; family Peptoniphilaceae; genus Lagierella; species Lagierella sp. ICN-221743. Next base: position 76,670 of record NZ_JBBKBD010000005.1, read on the forward strand.
TATTCTGTTAAGCACGACTTTGGCATAGTTGAGTACGCCATATGCATAGAAGAGGGTATAATAAAAGAGATTGAAATTTATGGAGATTTCTTTGGTATGGAAGATGTAAAGGAACTTACGGACAAGCTTAAAGGAATTAAATTTTCAGAAAAATATTTAAGAGATGCCCTTGAAGATGAAGAACTCTCTTGTTACATAACAGGCCTTTCAATGGAAACACTTATTAAAGACCTGTTTTATAAAGATGAGATAGACAAAGAACTAGTTATAAATGAATAAGGATGGTGACGTTTTGAAGATAAAAAGAAAACCAGAATGGATGAGAATTAAGATTCAAGGTGGAGAAAAGGCTGCAGAAGTTAGAAATTTAATTTCTGATTTACATTTAAATACAGTTTGTTCAGAGGCCAACTGTCCAAATAGAATGGAATGTTTCGAGTCAAAAACTGCCACATTTATGATTCTTGGAAGTAAATGTACAAGAAATTGTAACTTCTGTGATGTTATTCATGGCACACCAGACATGGTAGACAAGGACGAGCCGGCACACATAGGAGAGGCAGTAAGAAGACTTGGACTTAAACATGCTGTAGTAACATCAGTTACAAGGGACGACCTTCCAGATGAAGGAGCTACTCAGTTTAGAGATGTTATTAGAGAAATAAGAAAGAAAAACCCAGACACAACTGTGGAAGTATTAATACCAGACCTACATGGCAAAGAAGAGTACATGGATATAATCTATGACGAAAAGCCAGACGTGCTTAATCACAATATTGAAACAGTTCCTTCACTTTATAAAAAAGTAAGACCAGGAGCAAAGTTTGATAGATCACTAAAGGTTTTAGACTATGCAAAGAAGAGAGGTCTTGTAACAAAGACAGGTATTATGGTTGGTCTTGGAGAAACTGAAGAAGAGATGATAGAAACATTTAAGGCACTTAGGGAAATTGATGTAAATATGCTTACCATCGGTCAATACCTAAGACCATCACTGGACCACTTGGAAGTTGAAGAATATGTAACACCAGCGCAATTTGACAAGTACAAAGAGATAGCTTTAGACATGGGCTTTAAAGAAGTTGAATCAGGTCCGTTTGTAAGATCATCCTACAAGGCAAAGGCTATAAAATTAGATGAATAAAAAGAATTATTATATGGAATTCGAGAAGGTAATAAAGGGGATAGACTTAGAAAATCCCCCTTCTTTACTTTTACACTCCTGTTGTGGGCCATGTTCAACGTCAGTGCTAGAGCTAGTTAGTGACTACTTTAAAGTTACACTATTATATTACAACCCAAATATCTATCCCAGTGACGAGTATTATAAGAGGCTGGAAGAGCAGAAAAAAGTTTTGGAGAAGGTTAATGGCAGATTTAAAATTGAATTTTTAGAAGGGAGATACGACCCTGCAGAATATTTTGACGCAGTTAAGGGAGTGGAACATCTTCCCGAAGGATCACAAAGATGTTTTAACTGCTATGAGCTTAGACTTAGAGAAGCGGCGCAGTTTGCAAAAAAACTTCACATAGATTACTTTGCAACAACCCTTTCAGTAAGTCCATATAAAAATGCACAGACAATAAACGAACTCGGTGAAAAAATTGCGCAAGAATATGAAGTAAACCACTTGCCAAATGACTTTAAGAAAAAAGATGGATATAAAAAGTCGGTGGAACTTTCAAAAAGTTGGAACATCTATAGGCAGGACTACTGTGGATGTCCATTTTCAAAAAGAGAAGCGGAAGAAAGAGAGAGGAAGTAGCCTCTCTTTTTTAATTATTACAATTTGTCTAAGTCGAATAAATAAAGTTTTAATAATGTATAATAAAGTCAGGAGGGCAATATGAAGATATTTATTGTAGAGGACGAAAAGAAAATCTGTGAAGAGTTAGAATTTCAACTTCAAACCTGGGGATATGAAACAGGCACAGTTAGAGACTTTAAAAATGTGGTGGAAGAGTTTAAAGAGGAAGACTATGACTTGGTGCTAATGGATTTAAAACTTCCATATAAAAATGGATTTATATTTTGTGAAGAGATAAGAAGTTTTTCCAATGTGCCAATAATCTTTTTAACTTCCGCCGGCGACGACATAAATTTAATTAACGCCATCAATTATGGTGGAGATGACTTTTTAGCAAAGCCATTTCAAATGCAAATACTTCGATCTAAAATAAAGGCACAGCTTCGTCGTGCATATACATTTAACAAAAGCTCCAACTCTCAAATAAAACATAGAGACGTGGCATTGGACCTTGACGCCATGACAATTCTATATAATGGCAAGGAAGAGCCGCTAAGCAAGAATGAGTATTTAATTTTAGAAATACTTATGGAAAACATCGGCCGAGTTGTAACAAGGTCGCAAATTATGGATAAGCTTTGGGCCACAGACTCTTACATTGACGACAACACCCTTACGGTAAACGTCACAAGGCTTAGAAAAAAGTTACAAGATGTGGGGATAGAAGACTTTGTAGAAACTAAAAAGGGCGTAGGTTATATAATAAAATGATAGATTTTTTTAAGATAAATAAAGGCTATGTAATATCATACATAATCATGTGTGTTGCAAGTGCATTGGTGTTCTTTGCCTTTGAAATAGATTTAAAAATAATCGCCTATTATATGGCACTGTCACTATTTTTTCTATGTATCCCCATGATAATAAGGTACTTTATATTTAGAGGGAAATTAAATTCAAAGGAATATGTGGTTTTAGATAAGAACACCTTAAGCTTGAAAAACAAAAAGGCATATGAAGAACTGGAAAGAGAAATAATTGAAATAAATAGTAGAAACCAAAGTGACCTAAGGGATTTAAATTCATATCTAACACTTTGGGCACATCAAGTTAAGACGCCCCTTGCGGCAATTTCACTTATTGCAGAGAGAAGTGCGGAAAGTTCTGTGGAGCTTGAAGTGCAAAAGACGGAAGAATATATTAGTCAGATGATAAACTATATGAAGTCCATGGAAAAATCAAAGGACTACAGCTTTAAGAAAGTATCACTTGAAGGGGTTGTAAAAAAGACCATTAGGAAGTATAGACTATTCTTTATTGAAAAGAATTTAAAATTGATTTTAGATGTTAAGGACATTGAAATAGTCACAGACCCAAAGTGGTTTAGCTTTGTGTTAGACCAAATTGTGTTTAACTCACTTAAATATACAAAAGATGGCCATATAAAAATTTCAAATAATGAAGACCCCAACGTGCTTGTTATAGAAGATAGTGGCATTGGAATTCCAAAGGAGGACTTGCCAAGGGTTACTGGCTTTGGCTTTACCGGCGAAAACGGAAGGGAGTTTTCGAACTCCACCGGCATTGGACTGTTTTTAGTTAATGATATACTTAATAAATTAAAATATGATTATACAATAGAGTCGGAAGTAGGAGTAGGAACTAGGTTTAAAATAAATCTTAGGAGAAGAGAGCTTATTGAAGATTAATGAATAGATGTGAGATGTGAGAAGTGAGAAATGAGAAGTTGGACAAGAGGTAGCAAAAAAGCGTTGCTTTTTTGAGGTCGCCTTCTGACACTTTTCTTCGAAAAGTGAAACGAGATTGACATTTGACCTACAACGAAGACTTCGTCTTCTGTTAGGTCAAGAATCCTTCGAGTCGCTTCGCTCCCTCAGGATGACAAGTATTTTTATTGTAGGTCAAATGTAGACCTTGTTTTAATTTCTAGTAGTAAAGTGTTATCGGAGTTGGAAACTATGCACAGTAGGTGTGATAGCATCGCGTGTGTCATCTTGAGCGAAAATTTTTGCAAAGCAAAAATTGAAGTCGAAAGATCTCGTGAACTTTCTAGTAGAAAGTTCACGCTAAAGTATCTTGAAATTTTCTTTCAATTTCTCTAACTTCTAACCTCTTTTTTAAAATGACAGCTACGGAACATTTATGTTGTAATATAGCGATTATATTTCATGTATGTCATTCTGAGCGGAAAAATTCCAGAGGAATTTTGTAGTCGAAGAATCTCAAAAAGCGATAGCTTTTTGTCACATCTTCTCTCACCTCTAACTCCCTACTTCCCATTTAAAACTTACAACTTGTAAGTTTACAAAAAAACTGTAAGGTTAAATTTGGGATTAATTCCACAAAAAACTATATTATAATCTCAACGAAATAATCAGGAGGTTAAAATGAATATTCTTGAAGTAAAGAATTTGAAAAAAGTTTATAAAGGAAAGAAGACTTCGGTAGAAGCACTTAAGGACGTTAACTTTACAGTTGAAGAAGGAGAGTTTGTTGCAATTATGGGAGAGTCTGGTTCGGGAAAGACCACATTACTAAATATTATTGCAACTGTGGATAGCCCAACTTATGGAGAGGTCAACTTAAAGGGCGAGAGCATTTTTAAAAAGAGTGATGAAGAAAGGGCTGCCTTTAGAAGAAATAATTTAGGTTTTGTTTATCAAGATTTCAATTTACTAAATTCATTAAACAACAGGGACAATATCTATCTTCCATTGGTGCTTTCAAATGAAAAGGTATCTCTAATGGAAGAAAGGCTTAACAAAATTGCAAAGGAATTAAGGATAGAAAGGATTATTGAAAAGTATCCATACGAAGTGTCTGGAGGGCAAAAACAGAGAGTTGCCATAGCCCGTGCCATGATAACAAATCCAAAGATACTACTTGCAGACGAACCTACGGGAGCTCTTGACTCAAACTCCAGCATGGAACTTTTAAATGTATTTGACGACTTAAATTTAAAAGGGCAGACCATACTAATGGTAACCCACTCCACCATGGCGGCAAGTCGTGCATCAAGAGTTCTCTTTATAAAGGACGGAATAATCTTTCACGATATATACAAAGGTGATATGACTAACGACCAGATGTACAAAAAGTTAGTTCAAACTCAAATGATGTTACTTGCGGGAGGTGACAGCCTTGAAGAAGCTGGAATTTAAATTAGCCCTAAGTAATATCAAAAACAACAAGCTTATATACATCCCATATATCTTTGCATCATCAATTTTTGTATATATCTACCTTTTACTTTTGAACTTGGACGGCGCCGAGTTTATTAAAGAAAGCGAAGGATCAAGGACCATATTTATGGTGCTGGGATTTGGAACTTGGATTATAATGATCTTCGCAGTGCTGTTCCTACTATACATCAACTCCGTACTTAGAAAGAGTAGGCTCGGAGACTTGGCACTTTATTCAATGATTGGCGTTTCAAAGAAGAGCATTGGCAAAGTCATTGCCATAGAGACTTTTTTAACTGCCATTATATCAATGATTATAGGAATAGTTACAGAGATTATAACCTATCCATTGGTGTTCAGGATGGTTGTTAAAATACTTGATGTAAAAGCCGTCGATGTATTTTCAGTAAATAAGTTTTTTATTTTTGAAACAGTTAGAATATTTCTAATAATCCATTTGGTACTAGGTTTTATAAACATCATCTCCACTAGAAAGCTAAATCCAATTGAGCTTATGCAAAAGAGTAGAGAGGGAGAGCGTGAGCCAAGGGCAAATATTATTGGGATAGTTATAGGTGTGGCGCTTTTAATCTTTGGCTATTATGAGGCCCTATCCACCGGCTCCATATTCAAAAGTTTAAAAATATTTTTCTTTGCTGTTATTGCAGTTATAATTGGAACCTACTTCTTGTTTGGATCCATTTCAGTAGTCATTTTAAAGGCATTAAAGAAGAATAAAAGGGTTTATTATAAAGAAAAAAACATGAACTTTATTTCAGGACTATTGTTTAGAGTTAGAGAATCTTCTGCGTCATTAGCAAGTATATGTATAATATCAACAATGTTCTTAGTTGTGTTTACATGCCTTACGGGAATGTTAAAGAGTAGGGATGTTTTCATAGAAGACGCCTTCCCGGCGGACTACAACATAACATACTATGCCTTTGATGACCAATTGGAGAAAGATATAGAAGGGGAATTACAAAAACTTTCTAAAGAAACTAATATGCCCATAAAGGATATTAAATCTGTAAAGACAATTAAGTTTGAAACCAAAAGTGACAAGGAAAACTTTACACCAAAGCTATATGTGGATGGGTTGGAACAAAAAATGGAAGATAGCACCGACTTAATCAGTGTAGTTGACATAGAGGAAATGAATAAGATTTCAGAGGAAAAATATGAACTTAATGACGGAGAAGTTTTAATTTACTCAAACAAGAAAAAAACTTTCGAAAACTTCCATATGGGAGATTTAAATTTCAAAGTAAGAAACTTAGAAGAAAAACCAAAATATATTACAGATCCTGCCCAAGGTCTATTTCACAATGTAATTATTGTGACAAAGGACACTAAGGCATTTACTGATGAAATTGATAAACTTATTAAAGGTCATGAAGATCATGGAAGCTACCATAAATTTACGGAAATTTTTATCGACCTAGTGGACAATAAAAATGTAAAGAACAGTTTTTATAATGGAATGGCTGAACATATTGTTATAGGACTGATAGATGGAAAATATGAAGCATCATGTGGTAATGGAATTTCATCAAGACAGGAATTTAAAGACATATACAGTGGAATCTACATTGTTTCCACACTACTTTCCATTATATTTATAATAACCACATCCATAATAATATTTTACAAACAGATTTCAGAAGGAATTGAAGACGGAAAAAACATTTCAATTATGAAAAAAATCGGTATGAGCAATAGACAGATTAAAAGTCAAGTGGGAAGACAAAACTTTTTTATGTTCTTTGCACCACTGATAGTTGCACTTTGCCATACCATGGGTTCGTCTAAAATAGTCTTTGACATTGTAAAGATAGTAGGAGTTATGGATAAGACTACATTTATTAAGTCCACCGCCATTGGCATGGGAATATACCTTGTGGTTTACTTTGTAATGTTTAAACTTTCAACAGTGGTGTATTTGAAGATGGCAAAGAGATATGAGAATAGATAAAATTAAAAGAGCGAATGAATTTCGCTCTTTTAATTTTTGTTTTTGGTTAGTAGGTCGATGACCTACTACCTATTTATTTCTAGTATATTATCATTTTTATTATACCAAGGGGGAAAAGGAACCGTTTCGTACGTTCCTTTCCCCCTTGGAAACCCCCTTTACCTCCCAACGACTCGGGGCCGGCCCCGAGACCCCGTTTGTAAAGAGGTAGGAAAGCTAAGGCTTTCCTATTTGTGCCTTCGGCACTTAATGCAGTTTGTGCATCTTCTCTCTAGGAACGATAGACACCCATACTGTCATTCTGAGCGAAAATTTTTGCAAAGCAAAAATTGTAGTCGAAGAATCCCGCGGACTTTCTATTAGAAAGTTCGCGATAAAGTATCCTGAATTATTTTACTTGCTTTCATGCAAAATCTTTACAATCTTTTCTGCCGCGTTTCCACTTCCATAAATATTTTTTTCAAACACCACATTGTCATTACTCATAATATGTTTATATATATTTTCTGGAGTGGAAAGCACATTTATTCCCTTGTCCGTAAGTTCTCTCCATGATGTATCTTCCATAACTACTACTGCGCGCTTTCCTGCAAAGTAGGACTCTTTTTGAAAACCACCGGAGTCTGTTAAAACCTTCTTACATTTTTCCGTAAGGCCCATTAGGCTTAGGTAGTCAATTGGATCTAACACCTTTACATTTTCAAGTAGGTGAGACAGGCCAAACTTTTCAACTCTAGACTTTGTTCTTGGATGAATTGGAAACACCACTGGAATCTCCTTTGAAACCTTATCAACCTGTGTAAGGATTTCTTCTAAAGTCTCTTTTTTATCCACATTAAAGTCCCTGTGTAGTGTCATTAGTATAAAGTTATCTTCTTTAAGTGACAGCTCTTTCATTAGTGAGTCGTCAAAGGATGGTCTCATCTTTAGGAAGATGTCATACATAACGTCTCCAGTGAAGTAAACATTATTTGTGATGTTTTCCTTCTTAAGATTTTCAAGGCCATATTCACTTGGGACAAATAAAAAGTTTGAAATTCTATCGGTGAGAACTCTATTTATTTCTTCCGGCATTGTCTTAGGTTCCTGTCTTAGGCCTGCTTCAATATGGCAAACACTTATACCTAACTTTGACGCTGCAATTGCTCCAGCCAAGGTAGAGTTAGTGTCACCGTATAGGATTAAAAGGTCCGGTTCTTCCTTTAGTAAAATCTTTTCTATTTCGATAATCATATTGCCGGTCATTTCACCATGGGTCATGCCGTTAATGCCCAAGTTGTAGTCAGGCTTTTTCATCTTTAGAACATCGAAGAACACTCCCGACATATTTTCGTCATAATGTTGCCCCGTGTGAACAACAACTTCTTCAATATCGTCATATTTATTTATTTCATGTTGCACAATGGCCTCTTTTACAAATTGAGGTCTTGCACCTATAATTGACATTATCTTCATTTACTCAAATCCTCCTTTACCTTAGTCGCCCTTGCAGTCCAAGTATTTTGTGGAATAATTTCCTTTGTATTTCTCGTCTTAATTTCGATTTCATTTTTATCTTCGAAAAGTTTTGTAAGTAAACTTTTTAGTTCATATGAAGAGTAGGGCAGTACCCAACCAATATCATTTTTTTCTACAAAGTTTCCAACAGCAGAGCCTTTGACTGAAAGAATTGGCTTTGAGTATTTAATATATTCAAATAGCTTTACAGGCATTGCAAAGTCACGATACTCAACTGGCTCCATATACAAAACGCCTATGTCTGCTTCTTTAAGATATGGTTCATAGCCTTCTGGCTTTTCGTGAATTATTTTCACTTTGTCGTTTAAATAAGGTTGGTATTTATCTTTCAAAGATTCCCATTCTTCTTTTCTTGTGCAAATAGTTACCTTAGCAAACTCTAAAGAGCTTGTTGCTTTTAAAAACTCATCAAGTTTATAAAGGTCTCCCAGTCCACCAACGTAGAAAAATTTCAAATCTTCATGTTCAGGCTTTTCATATTCTACTTCTTCATCAATGGCCGGGGGAAGCTCTTTAAAATTAAGATTTTGATTTATAGGGATATAGCTTTTCATTTTCAAACTTGGTAAGTAGATTATATCCACAAGGTCCACATACTTTTTCAAGTCGTATTTATAAAAGTATGTGGAAACAGCTCTCTTTAAAAATGAAACGCTGTTCTTGTACTGCTCAAAGAGCCAATAAATATCTCTATAAAAAAGTCCAATCTTTATATTTTTTGATTTCAAATATTTAAAGAAGCCAAAGTCTAAGTTTGGGTACTTCGGTAAATGATTTTTTTCTGTAAGTAGTGTGGGCATGGTGGAGCTTTCGCTGTAGCAAAAGTCATATAAAACTCCTTTTTCAATATTATTTTTAATATTTTCTATTTGAGTTTTTCTTTCGGCGCCGTAGCCCATAACCACATCAACATTGAATCCAATCTTTTCAAAGGCTTCAATCATCTTATATGGTCTTATATTTGAACCACTTAAATGGTTTTTGTCCGCATAAAACGGAATGTGAAATATAATATTTTTATTCATAATAATCCTTTCTTTCCGTATGATTATAACATAGGCTTTCAAAAATTACATTAAAAAAGGACAATCGAAGACAAGTGCTTGGTGTATAGCATTATATAGTTAGGTAATTAAATTGTCTATTTAGTTATGCTTGTTAAATTTAATGTATTATAGTACAATAAAGGTGTAAAGAAAATTGGTGCAGAATAGGAAAAAGTTTTATTAGCGATTAAAGGAGGAAAAAATGAAAAAAAACATATTACTAATTTTACTTTTAATTACCATTTTTGCAATACCGCTGACTAGCCAAAGTTATGCGAAAGATTTAAATCATGAGAACATAGAAAATGAGTTAAAGTCTCAAGGTATTGTCGATTCTGGAGAAAAGCAAAACGAATTAAAAGGAAAAGAAAAAGAAGAATTTTTAGAACTTAATGAAATTTCTAAAGATGCTATAGTTAAAAAAATTGGGGAAAATGAATATGCGGAATATAACGGGGAGTTGTTATATTTTGACGGATTTGAACAGTATATAGATAAAGTATTGATACCAAAACAAGAAGAAAGAGCAGTTTCTTATTCGGAAGAGATTGATGAAGAACGAGTGAAAAACTATATAGGAAGCTTAAGAACTCTCATTAATGATTTAGATAAATATGAAATAACAAGTATTAAAGAGTCCTTAGATAATTTTATAGATGTAAAATTGGAAAGGAAAGATAGAGAATATAAGGGTTTAAAAATTGATAATCCATTTGATGCTATGTATATTACACTGGGAAAAGATAATTACAAATTGGTTCATTTAATTAATAATAAAAAATTTAATATGGATGAAATTGAATTAGAAGTTGATAAAGAAAAGGCTATGCTTGCTGTAAAAGACTTTATTAGTAAAGAATATCAAAAAAATGTACAAATTAATGATATTTATTTAAAAGTAAAGCAAATCAATAATCCAATAATAGAAGAAAATAGAGACCTTATATCTAAGATATACGATGATAATCTATTTTTAAGTTATGAGGTTGAGTTATCTGATGAGACAAAAATTAATTTAGATTGTTACAACTATAAAATTATTAACATTAATGATTTTAAAAATTCCACATCTTTTTATGATAGACAAAAGAATATGTATAACTGGGAAAATGCAAAAAGCATAGCTGAAGTTATGAATATAAAGGGACTACCAGGAGGTCAAGTTGGGGTTTCTGCAGATGGAACATATAACAAGAATTCTATTTTATATAATATTAACACTAACCAAAATCAAAGAGGATTTTCATTTAGTGGTCATGGTAGTGAGAATTCTATGTTATTAACCAGTAAGAATCAATCTGGAGGGGACCCGCATACATATATATATGCATCTGAGTGTAAAACTAATTCCAGGTGGAAATTTGTGTTTATGGATATGTGTGAATCTGAAAAAGGAAATGCATGGGCGTCAGTTTTTAACATATGGAGTTCAAGCAAAGGTAAAGTGCTTTTGGGATGGAGGGAACGTGTGTATATTAATGCAAGTCATGTTTTTGTTACAGAATTAAGAAATCAAAGTGTGGCACATCCACGAGATGCTCTTTATAAAAACGTTTTAAAAGCAAAAAGTATTGCTTCAGCTAAAGGAGAAGATGTATCTCATTTAAATTTTAGAGGAGATTATGAATATTAAAAAAATTATAAGATTAAGCTTATTAATAAGTGTTGTCTTAATTGCTGTTTCATGTAAAAGAAATGGAAATATTGATACAACAGCAATTACAAATGCAAATAATACGGAAAACAATGATAACTTTATTGGGGATAATTTTAAAAAAACTAAAGTTTCAGAGTTGCCTATTGAAGTGATAATTGATAATATCCAAAATAAAGAATTAGAAGAGTTAAGGTTTACAACGGATAAAGATGATTTGAAAAATGAAATTAACAATACTATTGACAAATTAAAAGTTCAAAACGAGTCTGGAGAGTTGAAACTTATACTTCCTATTAGGCTTATGTCTGGCAAAAGTCCTTATGATTTTGAATTCTCAATGCTATTTGATGAGGAAGACGGTGCTTATGTGAGGTTAAGGGCAGATGTATATGGAGAAGAGGAGAGACATTTTTATTCGTTTAATAAAGAAGACCCTATATATAAAGAATTAAAATCCCTATATTCCAAAATTTTAAAAGAAGTTGGACTGTCATTTGAAGATGTTTATGGGGTAGAGTATGATAGTGAAAAATCTCATGAACTTTATGAAAAGGCGACTGAGTTTATAAATAACAAATAGATTCAAGAAATATTTGATAAGAGATGGTTTATACTATCTCTTATTTTTGTGTATGAAAAAAATTTAGTTGATGTCTTCAATTAAAAAAGGACAACCCGAAGATTGCCCTAAACACTATAAATCAATTTTATTATCTAACATATATCTAGTTAAGAAGTAATATACTATGCATAGCACTGTGAATAATATTGCCGATGCAAGGTTAAAGGATAGAAATGCACTTTGAGGAGTATCTTGTGCAAACATATCAAAACTTTTATATACCAATTCTATTCTCTTAAAAAACTCAACTCTATATGGCACCATTAGGTTTATAAAGTAAGCTGCTATTGAATGTGCAATAGAGAAAGCAAGGTAAACTAAAAGCCAAAGTATTCCTGAGTTGGATTCTTTAAATACCGCCTTTGTAAATGTTATGGAAAAATATAACAACACAAATGAAAAAATTCCTTCTACAAATCTTGCTACTAGTACAAATATAATATGGCTAATGTTTATTTCGTTTGCTGTCATTGCCATACGAATTGACTTTGCAGCTGCTTCATGAATATTTGGGATTAAAAACTTTGAGAAAAAGTAAAATCCTGCAAGTATTGTAATATTTAGTATTGCGGTCCATATTAATATATTTATAAGCTTTGAGTTTAAAAAGTCCTTTCCATTTATTGGAAGAGTAAACTTTAGTAGGGATTGATCGTTATATAAATCCCTCTTATAATTTGTAACTACATAAAAAATAAAGCATATTCCTATTGCCGTAGCAATTATTATGGATACTATTAGTGTTACTGGAAAGATTAGTCCAGTATCACTAACTGTGTTTAACCCTGGTTCAAGATTATCACCAGTAAAGGTTTTGAAACCAAGAAGTAGTAGTCCTGAAGCTACAAGCCCTCCTATTATTAGGTATAGGAAGTAGGATGCAGCCTTTTTAAATTCATATTTTAAAAGTTTTCCCATTGCAAACCTCCAAATACTTTTTTGTATTTTTCTTCTATAGAAGAGCCATCTCTTTCTCTAATATTTTCTGCTGTATCAAAAAGAGCTATCTCTCCGTCTTTAATAAATATAACTTGCTCAAAGATGTTCTCGATGTCCTTAACCAAGTGGGTTGATATAATCATAAGACTTTCCGGTGCGATATTGTCTATTATGGTGTTTAAGATTTCGTCCCTTGCCACAGGGTCAACTCCTGCAATTGGTTCGTCCATAATATAAATCTTTGCCTTTCTTGAAAGTACCATGGCAAGATGAAGTTTTTCGTTCATGCCCTTTGAAAGTGTAGATATCTTTTGACTTGGATTTAGACCGAGGCTTTCCAAAATCTTTACAGATTTTTCTCTGTCAAAGTCTTCATAAAAGTCTGCATAGTACTTTATGCAATCGGAAATCTTTTTAAAATTATATAAGATATCTTTGTCTGCAAGGTAAGACACAAATGCCTTTGTGGTCTTTCCTGGTTTGAAGTCATTAAGTAGTACTTCCCCTTTGTATGTGTTAATAAGACCTGCAATAATTTTTATTAAAGTTGTCTTACCAGATCCGTTTGGTCCTAGAAGTCCAATAACTTTGCCCGACTCTAAAGACAGGTTAACATCTTTTAGGGCGTAGTTACTTCCATATTTTTTATTTAATTCTCTTATTTCAATTAGATTGCTCATTCGCCTGCCACTCCTCTTCTAATAAATTGAAACATTCTTCTTTATTAAGTCCAAGGCTTTTTATTTCGCTATAGAAATTTGAAATAATCTCTCTGCCTTTATCGACTTTTAAATCTTTTAATATCTTTTCATCTGATGTTATAAAGTTTCCAAGTCCTCGTTGAGAATAGATAATCCCTTCATTTTTAAGTTCTTGAAAGCTTCGTTGAACAGTGTTGGGATTGACCTTTAAAATAGAGGACATGTCCCTTACAGATGGAATCTTTTCGTTAGGTTTAAGTTCGCCCCTAATAATCTTGTACTTAAAGTAATCCATAATCTGTACATAGATAGGTTGAAAATCGTTAAATTCCATATTACACCTCCTACTGTGTTATCTAAATAATACAGCAACATAATAGGAATGTCAATATTTTATTCTACATATAGATTGTTTAAGTCCTTTGAAAAGTCTGTAAATACCTTAACGCCGTTTTCAAATAGATCCATTAAATAGGAAATGTCTTCGCTCTTTATAACATCGCCCTTTTTAAGGTAAATGTTTCCCGGTGGATAGATGATTATATTTTCCTTTAGTTTTCGTCCTTTCGCATTAAGAAGGGAAACTCTATTGTCTTCTTTGTCGCTTTCTATATCTTCATGGGTTACAAAGTCTTTATAGTCCTTCATATTGAATGACCTAATCGCCTTTGAAAGGGCTTTAAAGTCTTCCTCTCTATCCATAGGGCTGGTTATTAACACCATAATATTTTTTGTAATCATCTCGATAAAAATATCGTGACGCTCAAGATGATGACGAAGATAGATGGAAGGGCTTGTGGTCTGTAGTATTATTCTTGAAAAGTCCTGCTTCAAGTCCTTTGAAAAATTAGGGTAAAATACAAAGTCTAAGTCTTCAATTGACTTATAGAAGTCATCCACATAACTCTTTAATTTTTCAAACTTCTCTTCTCCATGCTTTGCCATATAGGCACTTGCCAACTCCAAAGACATCATAAAGATGTATGAGGGAGAGGAGGTTTGAAGTTTTTCAATCATGTAAAGCACCTTTGAAATATCTTCATCACTCATATGGTGACCAAAGTTTATAACTGAAGTCTGTGTAAGTGCGGGCAAGGTCTTATGAAATGAGTTTACTGAAAGACTTGCTCCAAGCTCCATGGCATTTATTGTTAAGTCCCCGTGGTACTTAAGATGGGACCCATGGGCTTCGTCCACAAATAGATATACATCATTTTCCCTACAATACTTTGCAAGCTTTCTGATGTCCCTGGACAGTCCAAAGTAGTTTGGTCTTGAAAGGATAACCATCTTAATGTCTCTGTCTTTTTTTAAAACCTTTAAAAACTCTTCTTCTGAAATTGGAATTTCTAAGCCCGTATCTGTGCTTTCATGTTCCAAAATAATTGGTACCAGTTCATTAAGTTCAATTGCATTATAAACGGACTTGTGGCAGTTTCTTGCAATTAACACCTTGTCCTTGTGTTTTGTCAGTACCATTATGCCTGCAAGAATTCCCACGGTGGTACCATTGGTAAGGTAAAAAGATTTTTTAGAACCTCTTTCCTCGGTCAAAAGTTTTAAAGACTCTTCAATAATACCATTTGTATTATAAAGATTGTCTGCGCCATCAATCTCAGTGAAGTCAAGTTGTAGTAGATTATCTATAATTGGCTTATAAAGTTCAAAAGCATGGCCCTTATGCCCGGGCATGTGAAATCTTATTTTGTCGTTGTCTTTAAGTTTCATTAGACCAGACAGTATTGGCGTATTCAGTTTCGTCATTTAACTATCCTTTAACATCTTTTCAACTTCCGTATAGATTGCACATTCGGTTCTCTTCTTTTGCATCTCACAGCCAACAGCGTATGGCTTATGGATGTCGCCATTAAAGTTATATGCATTGGCATGGCAACCTCCAGAGCAGTAGAATTTGTTCCAACAGTCCTTGCAGTCGTCCTTTTCAAACACATGGGCTGAGCCAAAAAGTTTTTGCGTCTCTTCAGGCATTGTAAAGTCTTCGTCTAAGATATTGCCCATTTTAAAATCTTCGTTACCTACAAATTGATGGCATGGATAAACGTCTCCTTCTGGAGTAACAGCCACATATTCACAGCCGGCGCCACATCCTGAAACCCTCTTTAAGATACATGGCCCTTGGCTTAGGTCCACCATAAAGTGGAAGAATTTAAAAGGATCTCCTTCAACTTGAAGGTCTGCGTAGGTCTTTGCATAATCTTCATATTCCTTTAAAATAACTGGCAAATCCTCTTCCGTAATAGCATATGGATTGTTGTCAGGGTCCACCACCGGCTCTACAGAAGACAAATTAAAGCCTAGGTCTCTGAAAAGTTCTAAGTCATTTGAAAAGTCTAAATTATTTTTAGTAAAGGTTCCTCTAACATAGTATGATTTCTTTCCTCTTTTTGAAATCAGCTTTTGATACTTTGGAACGATTATGTCGTATGAGCCCTTGTCGTTTAGAGTAGGTCTCATCTCGTCATTGACTTCCTTACGACCGTCAAGACTAAGCACAACATTGTGCATGTTTTCATTTATATAGTCGATGATTTCGTCGTTTAATAAAATTCCATTGGTGGTTATTGTAAAACGGAAGTACTTTCCATTTTCTTCTGCAATTTTGTTTCCGTACTCCACAAGTTTTTTCACAAGAGGGAAGTCCATAAGTGGTTCGCCACCAAAGAAGTCAACTTCCAGGGCCTTTCTTGACCCGGAGTGGTCAACAAGGTGCTTAAGTGCCTTCTTACCAACCTCTTCCGTCATATAGGCCTTGTGTCCACCAAAGTCTCCTTGGGATGCAAAACAGTATTTGCATTTTAAGTTACAGTCATGCACCACATGAAGGCACATTGCCTTTAACACAGGCTCCTTATTTTTAATTGCATCAAAGTCGATGTAGTCGTCGGAGGAATAAAGCAGTCCATTTTTCTCCATGTTTTCAATTTCATCATAGCAGTCGGACACGTCCGACGCATCGTACTCTGAAAGTATTTCTATTATCTCTTCCTTATTCTTATCTTTATAGTAGTCTAAAATATCAAAAGAGATGTCATCAAACAAGTGAACTGCTCCACCATTAACATCAACTACGATATTTCTACCATGCATTTTATATTTATGAATCATAAAATCTCCTTCAAATTAATCCATTTAAATTTATAAAGTAAAAAAGGGATGAAATTAATCAACCCTTCTCGATTATCTGTTTTCGTTTTCACACTCTTGGTTACCTACAGTACAAGAAGTCTTGCAAGCAGATTGACAAGAAGTTTGGCATTCTCCACATCCACCTTTACAAGCAGATTCTTTAAGAGAATTACCTGAAATAGTAATAATATGTTTTTCCATTATGTACCTCCTCATTGGTTTTATTATAACATATAAAAGTTCAGTAGGAAATTAAAATTTTTATATTGTGAAAAATTGTGTAGAAAAAAGGCAATCCCTATGAAATTGCCTTAATTATTTTATTTCCTTCGCGCCTTCAGGTTTAATAACCTTCTTAGGTTGAGAGTTCTTTGTAAAAATATTTACATCATTATATTTTGGTTTTCGTTTAATAGAGGACTCATCAATTTTATATTTCTTTATATCCTTTTTTGAAGCTTCAAACTCTTTTATGTCCAGTTTGTTCAAATGTGTAAAGAACGAACTTCCGTTGGCATCTGCTTCTTCAATGTTTATAATTCTGTCATCTGTGGCAACAACTTTATTTGCAAAGAATAGTGGATACACCGGTTTATCTTCGTTTATAACACTTTGAATATTTCCATATAATTCAAGTCTTTTTTGAAAATCCATTTCGCTTTGGGCCTCTTGCCAAAGTGGATCCAATTCGCTATTAGAATATCCAGAATAATTTAAAGCGCCATCAGTCTTAAAAAAGTTTTTGAAATAATCGGGATTGTCATTTGAATCGTATTCAAAAAGACAGAAGTCAAAAACTTTAGAGTTTGGATCCTTTAGCTCTTCCAAATACTCCTCTTCATATAATGCCACCAACTCTATATCAATTCCTCTATTGATAAAGCTCTCTTGAATCGCCACTGCAAATTTTTCCTGTGGCTCTCCTGGGTCGAGAATAAAACCCATTTTTAGTGTAGAGTCCTTGTGTTCCCTTTGGAATTTTTTAATGTATTCAATGGCATTTCCACTGGCCATTTCATCCACTATATTGTCGTCATATTTGTAGAAGTTATTGTGACCAAACACAGAGCTTGCTCTGGATACATTTGTGTTGTCTCCAAATGTTGAAGATAAATTGTATGAATTTATTAAGTTGCATATGGCGTTACGCATTTCTTTGTCTTTAACAACGGGATTATTAACTTTAAATAAGAGGGACTTTACATTACCCGATTCAACGGCCTTTATGTTGTAAAAGTCCTTTACAAAAGCGTCAACGTCGTTTCCTAAAATATATCCACCTTGTATATTGTAGTCCAGCATGTCGTATCTTGGAGAGCTGTAGTGGGCCACATTTTTAATGCATAGTTTTGGTATATTGGCAGGCCCTTCAAAGTATTTGTCAAAGGCTTTAAACTTAAATTCATCCACATTGAAATGTTTGTCATGAACTTTTTTTTCGAACACATATGGTCCAGAGCCGATTAAGTGATTTTTGTCTTCAAATGTAAATTGCTTTGGAGCGTCTTTAAAAGTATTTTCCGGCACTACCTTTAAACTTTCAAGGGAATACTTAAAAGTAAAGGATGGCCTTGGTAATCTAAACTCAAGTTCCGTATCTGAAACTTTGTTCATGGTTATTTCTTTACCATCAACTAAAAAACTATCAAGATATACCGTGTCCTTATTTTCGTAGCTATATTTAATTGAAAAGATAATATCATCCACAGTTATCTTCTCTCCATTATGCCAATAGAGATTGTCTTTTAATTTTAAATTATAAACAGTTCCATCTTCAGAAGAGGTTAAACTATCTGCCAAAAGATAATTGTACTCCTCTTGGTGATACTTTTGCTCTATGGAAAAAAGATTTTGGTACAGCATGGATGTAATTATTTTTGAAGATTCGTCTTCGTTATAAAAAGGATTTAAATTTTCTACAGTGTCAATGACTCCAAATTTTATTTCATCCTTTAAAGGGGTCTGAAAAGCAATTCTTCTTTCCAAGGTCTCCTTTTCATCTTCAAAAAGTTTTTTTGCATCGTTATCCGCCGCAGTTCCTGCACAAGAAGTTAAAACTAAGGTCAGGGCGAATAGCGTTATAAGTTTTTTTAATTTAGTCATTGGTACCTCCTGTTAATTATTATTGCAAAAAAACAAGATGGTTTCAATAGCGATAATATTATGTTCGTATGCTATAATAAAAAAGAAGGAGGTTCATATGATAATCAATCTACAATTCACTTATATAATATTTTTCTTTATACTAACAACTGTAATTTCAATTTATTTATATAAAAGAGCGGCGGGCACATTGTCCCTTGAAAAACTGGGACCAATATCACTGACATTTTACTTTTTGTATTTCCTATCATACTTAGGAACTACATTATTAAACCTAAAGATCGCAGACCATTCCATGATGCGTTACATGAGGCATTGGCAAATGGTTACGGATGCATTTTTTATAATTTCAGCACTAATGATAATCTTCCCAGGGGTAATAATTCTCTGTAACAAAATATTTAAGTATAACCCTTTGACCTATGAAGAGTACAGGACAAAGAAGCTTACTTCAAAGTCATCGGAAGACGCTCAGTTTACAACAATGGTGTTGGCGTCAATCGTCTGTATAGCGGCGGTGATATTTGTATTTGTGAAACTTGGCACTGAACACAATCCCTATCTTGCCATGATAAGAGGGGGAAGTAAGGACCAACTTGCGGTGCTAAGAAATGTAATTGCAAATGAATTTACTGGAATTTCTGGATATATAAAAAATATTTTTGCACTAACAATGACACCTTTTCTGTCCTATGTTGCATATGTGCATCTTAGAAACACAAAGGAGAAGAGATGGCTAGTGCTATTTATCATCCTATTTATGTTTTCAAATATGATGGTGTTTTACAATCTTCAAAAGGCAACCCTTGTAATGTATTGGCTTAACTTTATAGTTCTATCATTAATATATGGAGACAGGGTAAAAGTAAAATACCTTATAGCCTTTGGAGTTATAGGATTTATTACACTGAACTTGATGTACTACTTTATTTCAAAAGTAGAACTTAGCAAATTATTGTCACCGGACAATCCAATCTTTTCAAGACTATTTATAACAACACCCATGGGCTTTTTGCTTCACCTAGAAGTATTCACATATAGAATGCTTCCACTTATGGGAGCGTCACTACCAAAGATTATAAGTGCTCCTCTATTTGGATTTAGTGAAGTTATTAGATCTTCATCAGTTGTTATGCAGTCAGTAAACTTTATTGGAGAGAGGTCCGGCCAAGCGGGAGTGTATAATGGTCTATTTTTAGGAGAAGCCTATGCCAACTTCCAAATACCTGGAATATGGATTGCAATGATTCATGTGCCAATAGTGTTCTTTGCATTAAATTTAATTTTTACTCGCTTGCCAAAGACAGCTATAAATGTATCGCTGTTTTCGTATTTAACAGTTGCATTTTTATTAACCCTACATGGAGGATACGCAGACTATGTATTCAATGTGATTTGGGCAATAGTAGTTGTGGCAAGTATATTGATGGGAGTGTTTAGTAAGCTTTTAGACAAGTTAATTTTTGAAAAGAGAAGTCAAAAGAAAAACGAAACAGTATAATTGATTTTAGGCGGCGAGTATTCGCCGTTTTTTTATGGAAATTTGTTTTAAAAATGGAAAAGAAATATTTACAGAATTATAAGATAATGTTATAATAAAGATGAATGACTATAACGTTTATCCGAATATATTGAGGAGGTATATATGATGAAAATTCTAAAAAAAGTAATGGCGATAATGCTGGCGATTTTATTAGTATTGCCTGCTAGGGGTATGTCTTATGCTGATGAAGAGAATCTTAACGAAGAAGTCTTAAACATTGCGGAAGAATTCTTAACAAATTATTGGATTCCATCTAATGAAATAGATTATTTCGATTTAGAAAATCGTTTTCTAGATCCTTCA
The DNA here is from genome assembly GCF_037890055.1 of Lagierella sp. ICN-221743. Taxonomy (NCBI): domain Bacteria; kingdom Bacillati; phylum Bacillota; class Tissierellia; order Tissierellales; family Peptoniphilaceae; genus Lagierella; species Lagierella sp. ICN-221743. Next base: position 97,175 of record NZ_JBBKBD010000005.1, read on the forward strand.
AATAACCTTTTCAATAAAGAAATTGAAGCCAGAGTAAATTTTTCTAATTTAAGAGTAAAGGTAAATAAGGAAAATGGAGGAAATGTAATTGGTCATGAATTACATCAAAGTAAGGACATGACCTGTGAACAAGATGGAAATATATATACGGTAAAGGCAAATTGCGAAATAATATATTTATTTAAGGAAGAGGATAACTCTATAAGTAGAATCAGCTCTGAATTAACTGATGTTATTTTAAAATTTGAAAAAACAAACGAAGGATTAAAATTAATTGACTTAGTAGATCCTATTTCTTGCTATTTTAACAAAGACGTAGGAATAAATGGACTTACAGAAGAGAAAGAACCTTATTCTGTAGATCCTGCAACAGATTTACAAAATAATGCAAGGTCTTTAAAAAGTACAAAATCAGCTACCACTGAAGAAGACAAGGAATTAAATATTCAAAAAGCAGAAAAAATTTTAGAAAACAGAGCTTTAATGAATTTAAATTCTAATTATGAATAAGATTTAAATGATATAGAAATAATGCCGTATTCTTCTATCAGAAAGTTAGATAGAACAAAGGCAAGAAACTATGCTGTAAAATGGGTGACAACACCTCCATACTGCGATTCAAGTAGATATATTCATATACCTACAAAACATCCTAGAAATTATGATTGCGCAAATTTCGCTTCTCAAGTTTTACACGAGGCAGGAGCACCATTTACAGGTACGGATATATCGAAAAGAAAACTTCCGAATGAGTGGTTTGCTATGAATAGAGGAAATAATTATTCTTATGCTTGGGCTTCGGCTTCAATGCTAAAGGAATTTCTTATTATGAATAGGAAATCATACCAAAAGACAGGACCTCAATACTGGAGAGGCACATGGTTTGATAGAGGAGAAGATAACACTTTATATCCTGGAGATTTAATATTTCTATGCTTAACTACAGGTCCCAATAATGGAACTGCTAAACATACATTAATTTGCTCTAAAGAAGGAGGAAGAAACAGAGCTTTATATTGTTCTCACAATTCATATGAAAAAGATCAACCTCTTTGGAGAAAGTTAAATAATAATGTATATCCACGAGCAGTTGGATTAAATATTGAATATAGATACTAAATACATGAATGGAATGAAATAAAATGAAAAGATTTTTAATGCTTATTTGTGTTGTCTTTCTTTTAGCGGGATGCACAAAAAAATCTAACTTAGAATTATTTGGATTACGATTTGATGAAATAAAAGAAAGTGATGCAAAATATGCTGAAGTAAAAGAAGAAATAGATAATAGGTACATTGATATCTCAGTTTTAGACAGAGAACGAAATGACCTAGCTGTTGAAAAGTTAAAGGCCCTTGACTTTTTATCTAAAGAGGACTCACCTGTAATATATAAGAATGAAAAAGGTTCAATTGTAGTTCTTGACGCTAAGGAAAAGTTGGTCTTCTATCATAAAGCTAGTGGCGATGCTGATTTAAAACTTAAAGACATAATGGATTCAAATTATTTAGAAGATGGATATGACAAGGTTAATGAAATAAAAAATGATAATGGCAATAGAGTTTTATTAACAAATTCTAAAAAATCCATAACTAACTACTTAGACTCCTATGAATTTATCTTTGATGGTGAATATGTAACTGACATTGTAAAAAGAAGGAATTCAGTTCTAAAGGAAGAGCCGAAGGTTTTAAGTTTGGGTGATGTTCTTGATAATCTGTTTAAAGAGTTAGGTCAAGGTGAGTACAAAGACATTAAGCCTGAAGATATTGACAAGGACAAATGTGAATTACTTGTTACAAATATGCTTTATGAGAGCTTGAAAGTAAATGGGGAAGAGATTCTAACTATGGGAACTCCTTCAGAAGATTTTAAAAGTGAATTTGGAATTATGTTATATAGAATACCTACTAAGGACAATAAAAAAGTATATTATATAGATCCATTTTCTGGAAAGTGGATAGCGAGCTTCGACAAGGACATTTTAAATAATTAAAAATTAATTTTGAGCGGCGGTTCCGTCGCTCTTTATATGTATATAAGAAGAAGGGAACGAAAAAAAGTAAAATTTTCAAAAAAAATTAAAAAAACTTTGAAAAAGACTTGCATTAATCCCATATGTCATATATAATGTATGAGTGTCAAAAATAGGAAAAGCGTAGAAACGGTAGGTTGCTGAGGTTTCTCAGGGAATTTCCGTGGAGTAAGTCTGGCACGATTCAGGCGAAAAAGATTACTTGGACCGAAAGGTCTTTATAAAATTGTTGACACGATACACCCGGATGGGTTGACGCCGAAAGTAATCAGACGCTTCCAAAATTTTAAGGAGGTGCCTATAATGGCAAAACAAAAGATAAGAATTAGACTAAGAGCTTATGACCATGAGTTAATCGATCAATCTGCTCATAAGATCGTGGACGCAACTAAGAGAACTGGTGCACAGGTTTCAGGACCTATTCCTCTTCCAACTGAAAAGGAAATCATCACTATCTTAAGATCTGTTCACAAACACAAAGACAGTAGAGAGCAGTTTGAGCAAAGAACACATAAGAGATTAATCGATATCGTGGAACCAAACCAAAACACTTTAGAAGCTTTAAAGAAATTAAATCTTCCAGCAGGTGTTGATATCGAAATCAAGCTTTAATCTTAGTATGATTGTAAGTGGACAATCCGCTGTAAGTAATTAGGAGGTGTGCTCATGAAGAGTATATTGGGAAAGAAAATTGGGATGACTCAAATCTTCGCTGAAGGTGGAGAAGTTATTCCGGTAACTGTTATAGAGGCAGGCCCTATGATAGTTACTCAAATTAAGTCAGAAGAAACTGACGGATATAATGCAGTTCAAGTTGGCTATGTTGACATGAAAGAACATAGAGTAAGCCAACCGCTGAAAGGTCACTTTAACAAAGCAAATGCAGGATTCAAGAAATACTTAAGAGAGTTTCGTGTAGACGACACTGCTGCTTATGAACTTGGTTCTGAAATTAAAGTAGACGTATTTAATGATGTAGAAAAGGTTGATGTATTTGCAACTTCAAAAGGTAAGGGAACTCAAGGTGCTATCGTAAGACATAACTACGGTAGAGGACCTGAAGCTCACGGATCCAAATCACACAGAGTTGCTGGTGCAAGATCTGCTTCTGCATATCCAGGACGTGTATTTAAAGGTAGAAAAGGTAGCGGTAAGATGGGTAATGAACGTGTTACTGTTCAAAATCTACAAGTTGTTAGAATTGATGAAGATAAGAATCTAATTTTAGTTAAGGGAGCTGTTCCCGGACCTAAAGGTGGACTTGTAACAATAAGAGAGTCTGTAAAGGCTAAATAGTTTAGGAAGGGGGATGGAATATGCCTAGCATTAAAATGTTAAACCAACAAGGCGAAGCTGTTGGTGATATAGAACTAAGTGAAGCTATATTTGGCGTAGAAGTTAATGAACATGTAGTTTACGAAGTTGTTAAAAATCAACTTGCAAATAGAAGACAAGGCACTCAATCCGCAAAGACGAGAGCTGAAGTTAGAGGCGGAGGAAAGAAACCTTGGAGACAAAAGGGTACAGGACGTGCTCGTCAAGGTAGTATCAGAAGTCCTCAATGGAGAGGTGGCGGTATTGTATTTGCACCAAAACCAAGGGACTACAGCTACAAACTACCTAAGAAGGTTAAGAGACTTGCTATTAAGTCTGTTTTAACTTCAAAGGTTAACGAAGAAGAACTAATCGTGTTAGATGCTTTAAAATTTGATGATTTCAGCACTAAGACAGCTAAAGGTGTACTAAACAACGTAAAAGCTTTAAAGAAGGCTTTAGTAGTTATTGGGGAAGACGACAAAAAGATTATGAAATCTTTTGGAAACATTCCTGGAGTTATCGTAGCTACTGCTGACAAGATCAACGTTTATGATATCTTAAAACACGACTCACTTATACTGACAAAAGACGCAGTTGAAAAGATTGAGGAGGTGTTCGCATAATGATGTCACCTTACGATATTATTATAAAACCTATTATAACTGAAGCTTCCATGGATAATATGGACAAGGGAGTTTATACATTCAAGGTTGATAGAAGAGCAAACAAATCAGAGATTAAAAAAGCAATTGAAGTTGTTTTCGGCGAAGGAGTTAAGGTTGCTAAGGTTAACACAATGACTGTTCCTGGTAAACTTAAGAGAATGGGCCAAAACCAAGGTAGAACACCTAGTTGGAAAAAGGCTATCGTAACTTTAAAACCGGATTCAAAAGATATTGAATTCTTTGAAGGAATATAGTTAGGAGGTAATTAAATGGCTATTAGAAAATACAAACCAACCTCTGCCGGCGTACGTGGAATGTCCGTACTAAGCTTTGAAGAAATCACAAAGAATAAAAAACCTGAAAAGTCACTATTAGTTGACTTAAAGAAGTCAGGTGGTAGAAATTCATATGGTAGAATTACTGTTCGTCACAGAGGCGGCGGTGCTAAGAGAAAATATAGAATAATTGACTTTAAGAGAGACAAGGATGGAATTCCTGCAACAGTAGCTTCCATCGAATACGATCCAAACAGAACTGCAAACATTGCACTTCTTCACTATGCAGATGGTGAAAAGAGATACATCCTTGCACCACAAGGACTTAAAGTAGGTTATAAAATAGAATCTGGGGAAGATGCAGATATCATGATTGGTAATGCATTAAAATTAAAAGACATCCCAGTTGGTACTACAATCCATAACATTGAGTTAAAACCTGGAAAGGGTGGACAACTTGCAAGAACTGCAGGTGCTGAAGCTCAATTAATGGGTAAAGAAGGTAAGTTTGCAACATTAAGATTACCTTCCGGAGAATTTAGACTTGTTCACCTTGAATGTCGTGCAACAATCGGTCAAGTTGGTAATACAACTCACGAACTTGTTAATATAGGTAAGGCTGGAAGAAGCAGACATTTAGGTAAGAGACCTCACGTAAGAGGATCTGCGATGAACCCGGTAGATCATCCTCACGGTGGTGGAGAGGGAAGAGCACCAGTTGGTCGTCCAGCGCCATCTACACCTTGGGGTAAAAAGGCTATTGGAGTTAAGACAAGAAAGAAATCCAAGAAGTCTAATAAGTACATTGTAAGAAGAAGAACTAAGTAATAAGGAGGGGTTTTAATGGGAAGATCCGTTAAAAAGGGACCATTTTGTGATGAACACCTTATGAAAAAAGTCGAAGCACTAAACGCTGAAGACAAGAAGAAGGTTATTAAGACTTGGTCACGTAGATCTACAATATTTCCACAATTTGTTGGACATACAATTGCGGTACATGACGGAAGAAAGCATTTACCGATTTATATAACTGAAGATATGGTTGGTCATAAGTTAGGAGAATTTGTTTCCACTAGAACTTTCAAAGGCCATATAGGAAGTAAAGAAAAAGGTAGTAAGGTTAGATAGGAGGATTAAGATATGGAAGTAAGAGCTATTTCTAAATATGAAAGAATATCACCTCTTAAAGTTAACTTTATTTGCAAAGAAATTAGAGGTAAAAATGTTGATGAAGCTTTGGCGATTTTAAAGTTCACTCCTAAAAAAGGAGCAAGACTTTTAGAAAAAGTTTTAAAATCTGCTATTGCCAACGCTGAACACAATTTCAACTTAGACAGAGATGAGCTTATTGTAGCCCACGCATATGCAAATCAGGCTCCAGTTATGAAGAGATGGAGACCTAAGGCTAAGGGTTCAGCTTATCCGATCTTAAAGAGATCAAGCCACATTGGCGTTGTTGTTAAGGAAAGAGAATAAGGAGGGTAAGCGAATATGGGTCAAAAAGTTAATCCCCACGGTTTAAGAGTTGGTGTAATTAAGGACTGGAGCTCAAAGTGGTTTGCCGACAAAAAGGACTTCGCTGATTTACTTGTTGAAGATAACGAAATTCGTAAATTAGTAAAGAAGGAAGTTTATTTAGCCGGAGTTTCTGAAATTAAAATCGAAAGAGCTTCAAATAAGATAAAGGTTACAATTGAAACTGCAAAGCCAGGCATGGTAATTGGTAGACAAGGTGCCGGCGTTGAAGTATTAAGAAATAAATTAGAAAAATTAACAGACAAGCAAGTTATTATAAATGTTGAGGAAGTTAAAAGACCTGATCTTGACGCTCAACTAGTAGCAGAAAGCATTGCAGCTTCACTAGAAAGAAGAGTTTCTTTTAGAAGAGCAATGAAACAAGCTATTCAAAGAAGTATGAGAGCAGGCGCAAAAGGAATTAAGACTTCTGTTTCAGGTCGTGTTGGCGGAGCTGATATGGCTAGAACTGAAGGATACAGTGAAGGAACTATTCCTCTACAAACTCTTAGAGCTGACATAAGTTACGGATTTGCTGAAGCAGATACAACTTACGGTAAGCTGGGTGTTAAAGTTTGGATTTACAAAGGTCAAGTTCTTCCAGGAATGAAGGAAGCTGAAGTACCTGAAGTAAAGGACAACAGAAGAAAAAACAAGAGAAATAGAAAACAAAACCCAAAGAGAAATAACAGAGGTCAATCAGAAAACAAATAGTTCATAGGAGGAAAGAATCTATGTTAATGCCTAAAAGAGTTAAGCATCGTAAGGTTCACAGAGGCAGAATGACTGGTAAGGCTCACAAGGGCAATACCTTAGCTTACGGAGATTTTGGTCTTCAAGCATTAGAACCTTGCTGGATGACTGCTAATCAAATAGAAGCCGCAAGACGTGCGATGACTAGATATATAAAGAGGGGCGGAAATATTTGGATTAAGGTATTTCCGGACAAGCCGGTAACTGAAAAACCTGCAGAAGTACGTATGGGTTCCGGTAAAGGTAATCCAGAGTACTGGGTAGCGGTTGTTAAACCAGGTAGAGTTTTATTTGAAATGGCTGGTGTTCCTGAAGACGTAGCTAGAGAAGCTATGAGACTTGCAGCACACAAGCTTCCAATTAAAACTAAATTTATAGCTCGTGATAATATGGAAATGGACGGTGAAGCTAATGAAAACTAAAGAAATTCGTCAAATGTCCGACGCTCAATTACAAAGTTCTTTAAAGGATTTAAAGGCTGAACTTTTCAATTTGCGTTTTCAATTGGCAACCGGACAATTAGACAACCCTATGAGAATAGGTGGAGTTAAGAAGGATATAGCCCGCATTAAGACCATCGTAAGAGAACGAGAACTTAATATAGGTAAGGAGGCTTAATCTCATGGAAAGAAATCAAAGAAAAACAATAATTGGTACGGTTGTATCAGATAAGATGGATAAAACTATCGTTGTAGCTGTTAACACTTTTGTTTCACATTCGCTTTATAGCAAGCAAATGAGAAAAACTACTAAGTTTAAAGCTCATGACGAAAATAACGAATGCAACATTGGGGACAAAGTTAAGATAATGGAAACTAAGCCTCTTTCTAAACAAAAGAGATGGAGATTAGTTGAGATCCTCGAAAGAGCAAAATAATCTTATACTAGAAAGGAGAAACTAAATGATTCAACAAGAAAGTCGTTTAAGAGTAGCGGATAACTCCGGTGCAAAAGAACTACTAGTTATAAGAGTATTAGGGGGTACAAAAAGAAAGTACGCCAATATTGGGGATATAGTAGTTTGTAGCGTTAAGACTGCAACACCCGGAGGAGTTGTAAAGAAGGGTGATGTTGTTAAGGCTGTTATAGTTAGAACAAAGACAGGTGTAAGCAGAAATGACGGAAGTCATATCAGATTTGACGACAATGCAGCGGTAATCGTAAAAGAGGACAAAAATCCGGTTGGTACAAGAATTTTCGGTACTGTAACTAGAGAGTTAAGAACCGGAAACTTCATGAAGATAATTTCTTTGGCACCTGAAGTTATATAGTTGGAGGTGTATCACATGAAAATTAGAAAAGATGATACGGTAATTGTTATTGCCGGTGCTGATAAAGGCAAAAAGGGTAAAGTTTTAAAGACTTTTCCTAAAACTAACAAAGTGATTGTTGAAGGTATAAACATTCAAACAAAGCACAGAAAACCAAGAGGACCTCAAGATCCAGGTGGAATTGTTAAGTCTGAGGGTCCAATAGACGTATCAAATGTAATGTATTATGATTCTAAGCTTGGTAAGGGCGTTAGAATAGGATATAAAGTTGAGTCTGGCAAGAAACAAAGAGTTTCTAAAGCGGACAATAAAGCTATAAAGTAGTGAAGGGGGTAATTTAGTGACTTCCAGATTAGTTGAAAAATATAGAAATGAAGTTGTTCCTGCAATTACAGAAAGCTTTGGATACAAGAATGTAATGCAAGTTCCTAAACTTGAAAAGATAGTTATAAATATAGGACTTGGTTCTCACAAGGACAATCCAAAAGCTGTTGAATCTGCAGTAAGAGATTTAACTACAATTACAGGACAAAAACCTGTTGTTACTAAGGCAAGAAAGTCAATAGCTAACTTCAAATTAAGAGAAGGAATGAGCGTTGGTTGTAAAGTAACTCTTAGAGGCGAAAAGATGTATGACTTCTTCGACAAGCTAGTTAGTATTTCTCTTCCAAGAGTTAGGGACTTTAGAGGTGTTTCTTCTACATCATTCGACGGTAGAGGCAACTATTCTCTAGGTATTAAAGAACAACTTATATTTCCTGAAATAGAGTACGATATGGTTGATGAAATAAGAGGAATGGATATCGTAATAGTAACAACTGCTGAAACTGACGAAGAGTCTAAGAAGTTGTTAGAATTAATGGGTATGCCATTCAAGAAGTAGACCGAGGAGGAATAACGTGGCAAAAAAATCAATGATTGCTAAACAACAAAAGCCAGCTAAGTACAGCACTAGGGCTTATAATAGATGTAAAATTTGCGGTAGACCTCATGCTTACTTAAGAAAGTATGGAATTTGTCGTATATGCTTTAGAGAATTGGCTTATAGAGGCGAAATCCCAGGCGTAAGAAAAGCAAGCTGGTAAAATAGAGAGGAGGAAGCTTTTATGATGACAGATCCTATAGCAGATATGCTAACGAGAATAAGAAACGCTAATAATGCTAAACATAAATCAGTTGAGATACCTTCTTCTAAGATTAAGAAAGACGTTGCTTCAATCCTATTGGATGAAGGATTTATTAGCGGCTTCAATGTTACAGAAGATGACAAACAAGGTATTATAACTTTAGATCTTAAATACGGTCCAAATGAAGAAAGAGTAATCTCTGGTATTAAGAGAATTTCTAAACCGGGTTTAAGAGTATATGTAAAAGCTCAAGAACTACCAAAAGTACTTGGAGGTCTTGGAATAGCTATAATCTCTACATCAAAAGGCGTTGTAACTGATAAAGTTGCAAGACAAGAAGGTGTAGGTGGAGAGGTTATCTGTTACGTATGGTAATGGATAGTATTATTAGGAGGTAAAAATGTCTAGAATTGGATTAAAACCAATAGAAATCCCAAGTGGCGTTGAAGTAAACATCGGCGACAAAAATCTAGTTCATGTTAAGGGACCTAAGGGAGAACTTACTCAAAAGCTAGATGGGGAAATGACTATAAATATAGAAGATAATGTTATATCTATATCTCGTCCTTCTGAAGACAAACATCACAAATCTATTCATGGACTAACAAGAACCTTGTTGGCAAACATGATTGTAGGTGTTACTGAAGGTTATAAAAAGACTTTATTAATTGAAGGTACTGGTTATAGAGCAAGCAAAAGTGGAAATAAACTTGTAATGAACTTAGGATTTTCTCATCCGATTGAGATGGAAGAACCAGAAGGAATTACAGTTGAAGTACCTGAAGCACACACAATTGAGGTTTCAGGAATAGACAAGCAATTGGTAGGAAGCTTTACAGCTAAGATTAGAGATCACAGAAAACCTGAACCATACAAAGGAAAAGGTGTTAGATATTCTGATGAATACGTTAGACGTAAAGTTGGTAAGACTGGTAAGTAAAGGAAGGAGTATTAGATGTTAAAGCGCATAGATAAACAAAAAAATAGAAAAGCAAGACATATAAGAAATAGAAAAAATCTTTCCGGAACTTCTGAAAAGCCAAGACTAAACGTATATAAGAGCAATACCAATATATATGCTCAAATTATAGATGATGCACACGGAAAGACTTTAGTATCAGCGTCAACTCTTGAGAAGGATATTAAATCTGGTTTAGAAAGTACTTCTAACAAAGAGGCTGCTAAAGTAGTTGGTAAAGTTATCGGAGAAAAGGCTGTTAAACTTGGTATTGAAGAAGTAGTGTTTGACAGATCTGGATACCTATACCATGGAAAAATTAAAGAATTAGCAGATTCCGCAAGAGAAGCTGGACTGAAATTCTAGGATACGGAGGTACAATATTGGAACTTTTAACTAAGAATGTAGAAGGTTTAGAATTAGAAGAAAGAGTTGTTGCTATCAACCGTGTTGCGAAAGTAGTTAAGGGTGGTAGAAACTTCAGATTCACAGCCGTTGTAGTTGTTGGAGATAAAAATGGTAAGGTTGGAATCGGTACAGGTAAGGCACAAGAAGTTCCTGAAGCTATCAGAAAGGGAGTTCAAGATGCTAAGAAGCATATGATTGAAGTACCTTTAGTTGGAACAACAATCCCTCATGAAATAACTGGAGTATTTGGAGCTGGAAGAGTATTCTTAAAGCCAGCATACGAAGGTACTGGAGTTATCGCGGGAGGTCCTGTTCGTGACGTATGTGAGCTTGCTGGAATCAAGGACATTCGTTCAAAATCTCTTGGAACATCCAACCCTAGAAACATAGTAAACGCAACTATTGAAGGATTTAAAAATCTTAAGAGAGCAAGTGATGTTGCTAGATTAAGAGGAAAATCCGTTGAAGAAATCATCGGGTAAGGAGGCTTTTATGAAGAAGCTTAAGATAACTCTAAAGAGAAGTTTAATTGGTAGAACTGATAAGCATAAAAAGGCTATTAAGTCATTAGGTCTTAAGAAAATCGGTTCACACGTAATTAAAGAAGACAATCCTGCTTTAAGAGGTGTAATACAAAAAGTAGGGTATATGATAGATGTTGAAGAAGTAGAATAAAGGGGAGGTGTACTTTACAATGAAATTACACGACTTAAAGCCTGCTAACGGTGGCGGAGTTAAGCCAAGAAAAAGAGTAGGTAGAGGTTATGGTTCAGGCCTTGGACACACTTCAGGACGTGGACGTGACGGACAAAATTCAAGATCTGGCGGAGGAGTAAGACCTGGTTTTGAAGGAGGTCAAATGCCTTTATTCAGAAGACTTCCTAAGAGAGGTTTTACGAATATATTTAGCAAGGTATATGGTGAAGTTAATGTAGAACAACTAAATAGATTTGAAGATGGCACTACAGTGACTGAAGAACTTCTGATTGAAGAAGGTATAGTAAAGAAATCTAAAGCAAAAGATGGAGTAAAGATACTTGGATCAGGTGAATTAACAAAGAAATTAACGGTTCAAGCTACTAAATTTACTAAGACTGCTATGGATAAAATAGCTCAAGCTGGAGGAAAGGCTGAGGAGGTATAAAATGCTTCAAACGCTGAAGAATGCTTGGAAGGTAAAGGAAGTTAGAGATAGACTTATTTTCACCTTCCTGATGCTTATAGTATATAGACTGGGCAATGTAATCCCAGTTCCATTTATGGATGCTAAAGTTGTTCAAGCTCATATGTCAGGACAGGATGCAGGGCTTCTTTCCATGCTTAATGCATTCTCTGGAGGAAGTTTGTCAAATATGAGTATATTTGCACTAAGTATATATCCTTATATTACTGCTTCTATCATCATCCAACTTCTTACAATTGCAATTCCAAGACTTGAAGAAATTGCAAAAGACGGAGAAGAAGGAAAGAAGAAAATCGGGGAATACACAAAGATAATGGGTGTTGTACTTGGATTTGTACAAGCCTATGCAATGGTAAACGTACTTTTCAGCGATGCTGTTCAAATAGCAAAAGGTAATGCCCTTTCAAAGATAATTATGTTACTAACCTTAGTTGCAGGATCAATGTTCCTTGTGTGGTTAGGAGAAATAATAACAACAAAGGGAGTAGGAAATGGAATTTCTATAATGATTTTCTTTGGTATTATTTCAGGTGCTCCAAGAGCTGTTCAAACCATGATTGCTCAAAAGCAAGGTGGAATGGTAGCTTGGTGGGCGTTTGTAATACTTGTACTTGTTTCAATAGCAATACTTGTTATAGTAATTGAGATAAACCAAGGTGAAAGAAGAATTCCAGTTCAATACGCAAAAAGGGTTGTAGGTAGAAAGATGTACGGCGGACAATCTACACATATTCCAGTTAAGGTTAATATGTCAGGAGTTATGCCAGTAATCTTTGCATCATCTATTTTGCAATTACCAAATACTATAATTTCACTGTTTGGAGCTAAGGCACCTAAGTGGTTAGAATATTTGTTTAGCATGCAAACTATAAGCGGGTTGATACTATACTGTTTAATCAATCTGGTTTTAATCATAATATTTGCTTACTTCTACAGTGCTATTCAATTTAACACAGTAGAATATGCGAAAAACTTACAACAATATGGTGGATTCATTCCAGGAATCAGACCTGGTAGACCAACAGGTGAATACCTACAAAATATTTCTGGAAAGATTACTTTGATAGGAGCTTTAATCCTTGCAGTTGTTGCAACAGCTCCATTCATAATAAACTATGCATTAAAGCTTAGAATGATCTTTGCAGGAACTTCACTAATCATCGTTGTAGGTGTAATATTAGAAACAATCAAGCAAATTGAATCAATGTTGACAATGAGACATTATAAAGGTTTTTTAAATAAATAGGAGATATAAATGAGATTGGTACTATTAGGACCACCGGGAGCAGGTAAAGGTACTCAAGCGGAAAAAATCGTAGATGAATTCGAAGTACTACATGTTTCTACGGGGGACATTTTCAGGAAGAATATCAAAGAGGAAACAGAACTTGGTAAAAAAGTTAAAGGTTATTTAGCAGAAGGTAAACTTGTTCCAGACGAACTAACTATTGATTTAGTATGGGACAGACTTGATCAAGACGATTGCAAAGATGGATTTATGCTTGACGGTTTTCCAAGAACAATTGCTCAAGCAGAAGCCTTAACAAAGGGTCTTGAAGAAAGACAAATCAAACTAGACTCTGTAATAAATATTGACGTAGACTCAGAAGTTCTTGTAAAGAGACTTGCAGGAAGAAGAGTTTGCTTAAACTGTGGAGCGTCTTATCATGTTGACAACAAACCTTCTAAAGAAGAAGGAACTTGTGACAGATGTGGACACGAAATAGTTCAAAGAGAAGACGACAAGGAAGAGACTGTTAAAAACAGAATTGACGTTTATAAAAAACAAACAGAGCCTTTAATTGAATACTATAGTAACCTTGGATTAATCTTTAATGTAGATGGAACTTTAGCACCGGACGATGTGTTTGGTAGAATCAAAGACCATCTTACACAACTGAAACGAATGTAATATTCTCGGGAGAGAAGATGGACCAATTTAGAGAGTTAGTTGAAGGTCAAGTGGTTAGATCCCTGTCAGGACGTGATAAAGGAAAATTCCAAATAGTTATAAAACTCTTGGACGATAATTTTGTACAGGTCGCAGATGGGAAAAGAAGAAAACTTGAAAGGCCTAAGCTGAAGAAGATAAAGCATTTACAAAAAACAAATAGCGTTTTTGACATGACAGATGTAACTAACGACAGTCATATAAGAAAGCTATTAAAAGAGTTTATGGACGACAAGGAGGCTCATTAACTAATGGCGAAAAAGGACATAATCGAAGTTGAAGGTAAAGTTGTCGAAGCTCTACCAAATACGATTTTTAAAGTACAACTAGAAAATGGACATGAAATAACGGCTCATATCTCCGGAAAACTAAGGATGAATTACATTAGAATTCTTCCCGGAGATAAAGTGGTGGTAGAGCTATCACCATATGATTTAACAAAGGGAAGAATAACTTGGCGTAACAAGTAGGAGGTTAGCATGAAGGTAAGATCATCAGTTAAAAAGATGTGTGAAAAATGTAAGATTATCAAACGTAAAGGCCGCATAATGGTTATTTGCGATAATCCTAAACATAAACAAAGACAAGGTTAAGGAGGGACAATAGTGTCAAGAATTGCCGGGGTAGATTTACCCAGAGAAAAAAGAGTAGAAATCGGGCTTACAGCTATATATGGCGTTGGAAGAGCTCGTTCATTAGAAATTCTTAAAGCTGCCGGAGTTAATCCTGGAACTAAAGTTAAGGACTTAACTGAAGCTGAAATGGGAGCTATAAGAGAACAACTTGATCATTATGAAATAGAAGGTGACCTTCGTAGAACGGTTGCTATGAATATCAAGAGATTGAAAGAAATCAATTGCTATAGAGGAATTAGACATAAAAGAGGTCTTCCAGTAAGAGGACAAAACACAAAGAACAATTCAAGAACTCGTAAGGGTCCTAAGAGATTAGCACAAAAGAATAAGTAAGGAGGGGATTTAATTGGCACAAAAGAAAGCAAAAGCTCGTTCAACTAAAACAAAGAGAAGAGTTAGAAAAAATATTGATAAAGGTCAAGCACATATAGTATCATCATTCAACAATACTATGGTTAGTTTAACAGACCTTCAAGGCAATCTTATTTCTTGGGCATCAGCAGGTCAATTAGGCTTCCGTGGATCAAGAAAATCCACTCCTTTTGCAGCGCAAGAAGCAGCACAAGAAGCGGCTAAAAAAGCTATGGAACATGGATTAAAAGTAGTTGAAGTATATGTTAAAGGACCTGGTTCAGGAAGAGAAGCAGCTATAAGATCACTACAAGCTTCAGGACTTGAAATCAGCCTTATCAAAGACGTAACACCAGTTCCTCATAATGGTTGTAGACCACCTAAGAGAAGAAGAGTTTAATATAAGTAAATTAATATTCTTAACTCAACGTACTTCATAGGAGGCGCAAATTATGACACAAAACTTAATGGCTAAGATTGAAATAGCAGATATCAACGAAGAAAAAAATCATGGAAAATTTGTTATAGCTCCTTTAGATAGAGGTTTTGGAACTACACTTGGGAATGGATTGAGAAGAGTACTTCTTTCATCTCTTCCCGGAACTGCAGTTACCAAGGTGCATATACAAGACGTACTACATGAATTCTCAACAGTAAAAGGTGTTTTAGAAGATGTTTCCGAGCTCATATTAAACATCAAAGCAATATCTTTAAAGAGCTTAACAACTGAGCCCATAGATATTGATATAGATCTTAAAGGGCCATGCATCTTCACAGCAAAAGACCTTGAGCAAGATGTAAACTTGGAAGTTGCAAAACCAGACCAATATATTGCAACATTAAACGAAGATGCACACTTAAAGATGAGTCTTCGAATAGAAAATGGAAAAGGCTATAGAGTTTCCGATTTGAACAAATCAGAAGAAGATCCAATAGGAGTTATTCCGATAGATTCTACATTTACACCAGTTACAAAAGTTAACTTTGAGATTACAGAACTTGTATCTAACAAAGAAAAATTGGAACTGGACATATGGACAGACGGAACTATATCAGCTCAAGAAGCGTTAGCTCAAGGAGCTCAGATATTAACAGATTATCTAGCTATATTTATAGACCTACCGGAATACACTTTTGAAGAAGAGGTAGAGGACGAAGAAGAGTCTGCTATAGAAGACTTATTATCTACAAGCATAGAAGAGCTTGACCTTTCCCTAAGATCATTCAACTGTTTAAAGAGATCGGATATAAACACAGTTGGAGATATAATATCAAAGGGCGTTGAGGAATTAAGCAAGATAAAGAATTTTGGTAGGAAGTCCTTTGAAGAAGTGGAATCTAAAATCCATGAATTGGGCTTAGAATTTTCAGAGAAAGAAGATTAGGAGGAGGCGTAAATGGCAAACCTTAGAAAACTTGGTAGAAGATCAGACCATAGAGATGCTATGCTTAGAAACCAAGTTCAATCTCTTCTTGAACACGGAAGAATCAAAACTACTTTAACTAGAGCAAAAGAAACTAGAAGAGTAGCAGAAAAGATGATCACCCTTGCAAAAAAAGGTGATTTACACTCAAGAAGACAAGTAATGGCTTATGTATATAGAGATGACATTGCACATAAGTTATTTGAAGAAATAGCTCCGCAATACGAAGAGAGAAACGGTGGTTATACTAGAATTTTAAAACTAGGACCTCGTATGGGCGATTCAGCGGAAATGTGTATATTAGAACTTGTTTAATGTAAACAAGTAGTAGGAAAGATAGATTTGAACTGTGGCTTAAAATTATCCGCGGCAAAATAATTTTAAGGAGATTATGATATGGCAAAAATGATGCAACCAAGATTCAAGCAAGCAAGAAGACTTGGATTAAATGTTTCAGGACATCCAAAGGCTGAAAAGAGAATGGGAAAAGGCCTTGGAAGAGAAGACAAGAAACTAACAGAATATGGTAGACAATTACTAGAAAAACAAAGACTTCGTGCTTATTATGGAGTAATGGAAAAACAATTCTTTAACTACTTCAAAAAAGCATACAAATCTCAAGAATCTACAGGGGACGCTTTAGTTAAAATGCTAGAAACAAGACTAGACAACTTAACATATAGAGCAGGATTTGCTTCATCAATCAGACAAGCAAGACAAATGGTAGTTCATGGACACATCTTAGTAAATGGTAAAAAGGTAAACATCCCTTCATACCAAGTACAACCAGGAGATGAACTTGAACTAAGAGAAAAATCAAGAAAAAATGAAATGTTCAAAGAAAACTTTGAAACTAATTTCAGCTATTCACTTCCATACATTTCAAAAGCGGAAGGATTTAAAATTAAATTAGATAGAATGCCTGAAAGAGAAGAAGTACCTATTGAAATCACAGATTCATTAATAGTAGAGTTCTACTCAAGACTAGTATAATCATTAAGCCGGGAAGTTCGTCTTCTCGGTATTTTTGTGCCCAAAAATAATTATAACCATACATAAAGGGTATATAACAACTTGAAAAGAAATATCAAAGAACATATAATTATTTAATAAAGGAAAATAAAAGAGGAGATAAAAATGGAAGACAAACTCTACATTGTTATGCAAAGACTAATAGATGAAAATGACGAATCAGGACTTTCAGATTACGCTATACAATTCCCATTTGGAAATATAGAAAATGTAAAAAAATTTAACGAAATAGCAAAAGAACTTTTTAGTTTAAAAGAAATAGAAAAAACAGACAGAAAGTTTACAATAGATATAAGCTCAAGTGACTATCGTATAAAAATGTCATCCCCAACAAAATACGATACACAGACAATTCAAATCGAAGACATAAAAAATGGAAAAGACAATGCGAAATTAAAAATCGTAGAACTAAACAAAGAAGAAATTAGAAACTTCTTTAAAAAACTTGTGAAAGAAGCAAAAAAAGAAGAAATATATCCATAAGAAGATGTAAGACCAAAACACCCGCATCTATTACAAGGTGCCATAAACACAAAATACATCAAGAGAGTAGGATGAAAATGAAAAAAAAGATTATAATACCAATAATAATTGCAGTAATATACCTGGGAGGGGCGTTTTATTTTAAAAACTACTCATACCCTAAAACAACAGTAAACGGAGATAAAAAAGGATTTGTAGCAATAAAAGAAATAACAGATCCAAAATATGACGACTACACACTTAAAGTAAAAGGCAAAAACAGCAAAGAAGACGAATTTACTGCTGAAGATTTAGACTTTAAAGTAGAAGAGAAAGAGCCATTAGAACTAAAACAAAAAGAATTTTTGTGGTTTGTAGAAGTATTCAAGAAACATGACTATAAAGTCGACTACAACTATTCACTAAGCGAAGAAAAACTAGAAGAGGCAATAAAAAGTTCAAAACTAAGCCAAGGCGTAGAAAAATCAAAAGATGCAGAAGTAGAACTAGTAGGATCAAAATATGAAATCATACCAGAAAAATATGGCGACGAACTAGATATGAAAAAAACAAAAGAAAGTATAATAACTGCATTCAAGAACAAAGAAAAAGAAATAGAACTAGACGAGGAATATATAAGACCAACAATAACAAAAGATAGCAAAGAGATAAGGGAAGAACTAGAAACAAAACAAAAACTCTTCTCCACAATATTGACCTTTGACTTTGACGATAGAAAATTCGAAGTAAAGGGCGATGAACTAATTTCATTTTACGACAAACTACAAGAAGGATATCAACTTAACAGAGACAGAGTTAGAGCATACGTGGCAGATCTTGCAAAAAAGACTGATACATTCGGAATCGATAGAAAATTCCAAACAACAGGAAGAGGCGAAGTTACAGTCGGTGGAGGAATATACGGATGGCAAATGGATGTAGACAAAACTACAGACAACACAATGAAAGCCATAGAAAAAGCCGAAAACCAAAACGTTGAAATAGAATACAAACTACGCTCCCTAACAAGAGCAGAAAACGATATAGGAAACACATATATAGAAATAGACCTTACTAGACAACATTTATGGTTCTACAAAGAAGGAAATTTAGTAGTAGAATCAGACGTAATAACAGGAGCTCCATACGGAGGAAGAGAAACACCAACAGGAGTATTTAAAGTTTGGTCAAGAGAAACAGATAGAAACCTAACAGGAGAAAACTATAGCTCCCCTGTTTCATTCTGGATGCCAATTAACTGGACAGGTGTAGGACTACACGATGCCTCATGGCAAGATAAATTTGGAGGACAACTTTACAAGTCAAGAGGATCAAGAGGATGTATAAATCTTCCGTATGAAGTAGCGAAAAAAATCTATACAGAAGTAAAAAACGAAACACCAGTAGTCATATACAAATAAATAATGTAAAAAATATTTGACAAAACAACACTATAATGATATTATAATTAGGCACTCAGCGAAGTGCCTTTTTAAATTCAAAAATTTGTTAAAAAACATTTGACAAAGATGAATTAAATTGGTACTATATATG